>JAAYZB010000108.1 GCA_012515085.1 Acholeplasmataceae bacterium | reverse complement strand
GCCAACTGGGTAATTTTTTGGATTTTCCCTGTAGCAAGGGATAAGTTCAATTCTTCGCTCAAACGAGCGAGCATTCTTCCATCCAAACTCATTAGATCACCATGTCCATTATATCATAAGCATTTTTACATAAAAAAAATACTTTTACTATTTTGTCGATCTGTGTTATTATATTGCATAATACCACATGTCTGGAGGATGCTGAATGAAGCTCAATGAACGCGGTCTTCTGGTAGTTATCAGTGGACCTTCCGGAGTTGGCAAAGGTACTATCCGAAAAGCCCTCTTCGAAATGCCGGACAATAATTTTTGTTATTCGGTGTCGATGACAACCCGAAAACCTCGGGAAGGCGAAAAGGATGGCGTGGACTATTTCTTTGTCTCTCGCGAAGAGTTTGAGAAGAAAATTCAGGAAAACAAATTCTTGGAATTTGCAGAATTTGTGGGTGAATACTACGGAACACCTGTGGATTATATAGAAAAGCAGTTGACTTCTGGCAAGGAAGTCATCATGGAAATTGAAGTGCAAGGTGCGTTGCAGGTTCAAGAAAAAATGCCTGATGCTGTTTTTATCTTCATTGTTCCGCCCTCGAAACAAGTGTTATATGATCGTTTGATCAAACGGGGGACCGAACAAGTAAAAGACGTTGAAAAACGGATTCAGAAAGCTGAACGCGAATACGGCTTGGCATATAAGTACGATTATATCGTCGTCAATGACGATATCGAAAATGCCGCTGATCGAATATATGCGATCATTCGGGCGGAACACGCGAAAACCGAACGGTCTATTCACAAATATCATAAACTGATGGGGGTTAAATAGATGGCCAATAAAAACACGGATGGATTGCGATACCCATCCATTGATGAATTATTGAAAGTTGTGGATTCAAAGTACAAGTTGGCCTATATTTCGGCCAAGCGAGCAAAAATCATCAAACAAGATAACTATTCATCGGTTGAAAACAAATGCGTTAAGCCGGTGGGGCAAGCATTGGAAGAAATCCTAGCAGGAAAAGTCAGCGCAGAATTCTAAACAGCCGAAGGGCTGTTTTTTCTTTCCTGATTTTTGGATTTTAACCGGCTAATTGCCGTAGGGGTATGCTATAATAGGGTCAAGCGAGAAGAGGGGATGATGGCATGAAGGAAAAGATGGATCAATTGCTGGAATTATTGGAAATTCAAGATGATATCATCCGCGAATATGGTGACTTAGAAAGCCTTGAGGTGGATTCGGTCCAGAATTCATGGTTTTTTTCTTTATCGTTTGAGCAACCAGTTCCCGTTCTACGCTATCGGAATTTTATTCGCCATCTGATGAATATTCCAGAAAAGATCCCCAGTGTCGGGTCCGTTGAGTACCGTGTGATCTATCAAAATATTGGAGATCAGGATTTATTGGATTACTATGAATATGTCATCGATGTGCTGACAGAATCAGACAAACGCATCCTTCCATTAAAAGATTATCCGACGGATATTGTGAACGGCACCATTAAAATATTGGTACCTCAAGGCGCGAAAACCGCCAGTATGTTTCGAAAAGAAATCGAAGCAGAATTGGAAAGAAACGGATTTGCGACCACAGTGCAAATCGAAATTGATCAGTCCTGTAAAACGATTGATGAAGAAATCGAACGGTCAAATCGGTCGTTTGTGATCCAAAATCAAACAACTACCGAAGCGATATCGTTAAAATACGAACAGCTTTATCCGGATAAGCCGGTTGAGAATGATTTCTTTCCTATTCGAAGATTACCTTATGATGAAATTGCGCTTGCGGAATATCGGGCTAAAAATGGCAATAAAGCAAATTTTAATTTACGTGGGACCATCGTATCGATTGACATCAAAGAACAGCGCTCCGGGGGTCAAGCGAATATTATTTTGACAGACGGTGAAGATTCTATTTTAATCAAAAAAAGACTGTCGGCCAATGAAGATCGCGCTTTTTTCCAATCATTGTCTGAAGGATTCGGATTGTTGGTGGCGGGATATGCCACCTATGATAACTATTACAATGAAGTTATTATCAATGCTATCAGCATGGCAAAATCCAACCAGCCGGTTCCAAAGACCAATCGATATGATTTAGCGGAATCCAAACGAGTGGAACTCCATGTGCATACCAAGATGTCCTCGCTAGATGGAGTGAATACCATTTCCGAGTATGTTGAACGGGCAAAAGCATGGGGACACAGTGCTATCGCGGTCACTGATCACGGGTCGGTGCAATCCTATCCGGATTTATTTCATCTCACGAAAGATCAATCAATCAAGCCTCTATATGGATTAGAACTCGTGTTCGTGAACGATGAAGCGATTCGAATCACTCGGGGTGAAGGCTCGCAGTTGCTCGGTGATGCCACCTTTGTCGTCTTTGATATTGAAACCACAGGACTGTCTGTTCTTTATGATAGTTTGATTGAGATCGCCGGCGTCAAAGTAAAAAATGGAGCTATTTTGGGCGAGTTTCATTCGTTGATCAATCCAGAGAAACCAATATCGGCTTTCACAGAAAGTTTAACTCATATTACAAACGCCATGGTCAAGGATCAACCAAAAGCAGATCAAGTATTGGCTGATTTCTATGCTTTCAGTAAAGATGCGATTTTGGTAGCGCATAATGCTGATTTTGATTTGGGGCATTTATATCAAAACTATAAAAACCTTGGATTCTTCTACCAAGAACAGCCATCAATCGACACATTGGTATTGGCAAAAGTGTTGTTTCCCAATCGACAACGATATTCTCTCGATCATCTTTCGCGTTTTCTGAAAGTTCCTTTGAATGAGCATCACCGGGCTTTGCAGGATGCGAAGGCGACCACTGAAATTTTTTTACACATGTTGAAGCGATTGAAAAAAGAGGGCACACACCGTTTTCAAGACATCAATTTATTGATCGATGTCAAAGAGGTTTTCAAATATCCTTATCCAAAACACATTAACTTGTTGGTGAAAAAGCAAGAAGGGTTAAAAAATCTATATAAAGTCTTATCACAAGCACTCACAACCTATTATGATCGGGATGCGAAGATCGTAAAATCGGTATTGGATAAATACCGAAAAGGGATTCTTGTATCGTCTGGATGCCGAAATTCCGACTTTTTCGAAACCGCTATCAATAAATCACGAGAGGAATTGGCCGAAGCGGCGAAATATTATGATTTTTTGGAGGTTCAACCGCCTTCCACATTTTGTCATTTGGCAGCCCAGATGCCGGAATGGCAAACGGTGATTCAAGATGTCATTCGCCGAATCGTGGATTTGGGGAAAGAATTGAATATTCCCGTTTGCGCAACAGGAGATGTCCATCATTTGGATCCTGAAGATTTGAAATATCGAGAGATCATGATCAATACACCGCTCGTAGGCGGTGGTGGGTTTCATAAACTCTATGGGGAGAAGGATAAGCCCTCTCAACATTTCTTCACAACCGATGAGATGCTGGCGGAGTTTCGTTTCTTAGGAGATGAAACTGCGGAAGAAATCGTTATCAAGAATCCAAACATGATCAGTGAGATGATCGATGACATCGTGATTTTTCCAAATGAGTTGTATGCACCTACCGATGAATTTTTATCCGAACAAGGAGTACCTTCAATCAAAGTCAAGGTGGAAACCATGGTTCGGGAGCGCGCTGAAAAAATCTATGGAAATCCATTGCCTCCACTAGTGAAAAGTCGAATGGATAAAGAGTTGGATAGTATTATCCGACATCAATTTTCTACGATATACTATATCTCTCATTTGCTTGTCAAGAAATCGCTAGATGATGGCTATCTTGTCGGTTCTCGAGGGTCCGTCGGATCGAGCCTGGTTGCCACATTCATGGACATAACTGAGGTCAACCCCTTGCCACCGCACTACCTCTGTCCCAAGTGTCGTTTCTCCGCTTTCAAGAAAACAGAGGAAGAACGACGTCTTTACGGACAAACGGATTTCGAGATAAAAATCCAACGTTTGTTGGAGCATACTGATTGTGGCTGGGATTTACCGGATCAGAATTGCCCAGTATGCAATACGCCACTTCACAAAGATGGTCATGACATCCCCTTTGAAACTTTCTTGGGATTCAAAGGAGACAAAGTACCCGACATCGACCTGAATTTTTCTGGCGACTATCAAGGGGTCGTTCACGAGTATATTCGGAAGATCTTTGGCCAGAATTATGCATTTCGAGCGGGAACCATCGGCACCTGCGCATCTAAAACCGCTTATGCCATGGTAAGAGATTTTTATGAAAAACTAAACGTTGATCGAGAAGCCAAACAGGAATCTCCGATTCAGATTCGGCGAGCGGAGATGGAACGGCTTGCGAAAGGCATTGAAGGATCCAAACGCACAAGTGGCCAACACCCAGGGGGAATCGTTGTTGTGCCAAATAACAAAGAAATCTACGATGTGACACCGGTTCAATATCCGGGAGACTCTTCGGATATTTCGTGGAAAACGACTCATTTTGATTATCATTCGTTTGAAAACAATTTATTTAAATTGGATGTATTGGGACATGACGATCCAACCATGATCCGTTATCTCATGGACTTCGTGCATCAAGAACCAATGGCATTTCCATTTTCTGATCCCAAGGATATTCCCGTTGATGATCGTGAAGTGTACCGGTTGTTATCCGGAACAGAAGTCATCGGACTTTCGCCCATAGATATAGCAAGTGAGGTCGCTTCTTACGGGATACCGGAATTCGGAACCAATTTCGTTCGGGGCATGTTGAGGGAATCTCGTCCTCAGAGTTTTTCTGAGCTGGTCAAAATATCCGGTCTGTCTCACGGAACCGATGTATGGAATTCGAATGCACAAGATCTTATTTCGGGGAAGCGCAAAGAATATGGACGAATTGATTTCAAGGATATCATCGGTTGCCGTGATGATATCATGGTGGATTTGATCAACTACGGTATGCCGCAGACACTCTCCTTTGAGATTATGGAGTTTGTTCGAAAAGGAAAAGCACCGGCAAATCCCGAGAAATGGGGAAGTTACGCTGATTTGATGCGCCAGAGTGGCGTGCCCGAATGGTATATTTGGTCTTGTAGTAAAATCAAATACATGTTTCCAAAAGCACACGCGACGGCCTATGTGTTGATGGCGATGCGGATCGCATGGTTCAAACTGTATCGTCCAATTTATTTTTATGCAGCTTATTTTTCCAAACGAGCAACGCTGTTTGATGCCGATGCATTCTATCAGGGTGAAGAAGGATTGAAACGTAAAATGGCGGAAATCGATCATGCAGGAAATGATGCGTCCGACCGAGACAAAAACCTCTATACCGTGTTGGAATTAGCTTTAGAGATGGTCAAACGAAATTTCTGTTTTGCACCGATTGACATTCATCGCTCCCAGGCCACTGATTTTTTGATCATGGAGGACAATAAAACACTGTTACTGCCATTTATAATTATTGATTCTTTGGGTGTCAACGTCGCCAACTCGATTATAGAGGCAAGGAATGAACGAGCTTTTATTTCAAAACAAGATATTCGAAATCGTACTCGACTATCAAAGACTTTGTTTGAACGTCTCGAGAGTCTGGGAACATTTGACGGAATGATTGAAGAGGATCAAGTGTCATTATTTGATTTTGACATGTAAGTATCATGAAAAAATCACTAAACTCGACATTGTTTCGTGTATAATACTAGGTAATTGGGGGTGTAAATATGCGTTTACAAAGTTCGAATCCTGTTATCAAAACGGTAGAACGTGGTGAATATGTATCTGATCAGGCGGTCACATACGCGAACGTTGCGACCAAAACAGCCTTTTTGATTTTGATAATGGCGGTCTCTGCTTTCATCACGATTCGTTATTTAGGTCATTTAACCTGGGGTCTTTTAATCGGAGCGATGATTATCGGTTTTATCAGTGTCATCATCGGAACCCGATCGGTAAAACTGAGCCCAATATTCGCTGTCATATATGCCATATGCGAAGGGGCTGTGCTCGGTATTATCTCATTTATGTATGCCTTGTTGGTGGAAGGAATCGTACCAACCGCACTTTTGACGACGGTCATCGTCTTGCTTGTGATGTTGTTGCTCTATTCGACAGGAATCATTAAAGTCACGCAGCGGTTTGCTTCAGTGATGGTCGTCGCTTTGATTTCTGTCATCATTATGTCGGTTGTGGCCTTGATCTTTTCTAACTTTTTTCAAATGAGCGGATTATATTTTCTAATCTGCGGTGTATCAGCCATATTATCGGCTTTATTCCTGCTTCTGGATTTTGAGAGCATACGTAATTGCGTTGAATCTGGAGCGGATAAATCAACTGGCTGGGTATTGTCATTGGGCTTACTGGTGACGCTTGTCTGGGTTTACATTGAGATTTTACGGCTTGTGGCCATCTTTTCAAGAAATCGAAATTAGTCTTGCTTGCTTTTCGAAACATGCTATAATGATAGTATAAAAATGTGTTGACGGAGACAGAGTAACCGGACACTACAACTCCAAGCGACGGGCAAATGGTGGAAGCGCCCGGTTGTAAACGGCGAATTCAACTCCTGAACGGGACCAATCCTCCCCGCTAGCAAGCGTTAACAGCTTCAAGCGCTAGATGGAATATCTAGAACAAAGGTGGTACCGCGGTTTGTTTGATCGCCCTTTCCGGGCGATCTTTTTCATTTTAAGATTTCTAGGAGGAAAAGATGATTCAACAATTGGAAGCGATTCTCGAAGAAGCAAAAGCCAAAATAAGACAAGCATCCGATTTAAACGAATTGGGTGATTTAAAAGCGCTTTATTTAGGTAAAAAGAGTGCTTTTTCCGCAGCTATGCAAGATATGAGAATGATGAGTGAATCCGAAAGACCTCTTTTTGGACAACGGATCAATGCAATCAAAGCGGAGTTGTCGACCCTATTGGAACAGGCGAAAACCCAGATTGAAAAAGCAGTGATTGAACAAAAACTGCAAAGCGAAGCTGTGGATATCACATTGCCAGGCAAACCAATCCGATTGGGAGCGACACATTTGGTAACACAAATCATTGAAGAAATTGAAAACCTGTTTGTCGGGATGGGTTACACCATTGAGGAAGGTCCTGAGGTTGAATTGGACAAATATAATTTCGAAATGTTGAATTTGCCAAAGGATCACCCTGCCCGCGATATGCAAGATTCCTTTTACATTACCGAAGAGACCTTACTCAGGACACATACATCGCCCGTTCAGGTTCGGGCAATGCTTGCAAATCACAATCAACGCCCCTTTAAAATCATTTGTCCGGGAAAGGTCTATCGGAATGATGACGAAGATAAAACCCATAGTCATCAATTTTCTCAGATTGAAGCGTTGGTCGTCGATGAAAATACAAGTTTATCCGATTTAAAGGGGACACTGTTGTTGTTGGCTCGCACGTTATTTGGTGAAGAAAGACAAATTCGAATGCGTCCTTCATTTTTCCCGTTTACAGAACCGAGTGTCGAAGTCGATATTTCCTGTCATCGTTGCAATGGAGCTGGATGTTCTCTTTGCAAAGGAACCGGATGGATTGAAATATTGGGAGCGGGAATGGTCAACAATGCAGTCTTATCCATGGCGGGATATGATCCGGAAAAATATCAAGGGTTCGCGTTTGGTGTTGGCGTTGAACGCGTGGCGATTTTACGTCATGCAGTGGATGATATTCGCCAATTCTTTGTGAATGATATGCGGTTTAACCGCCAGTTTCGGTAGGAGGGTTCAATATGATAGTCACTTTGAATTGGTTGAAAGAATTTATTGATATATCAATTGATTACCCGGTATTGGCGGAAAAATTCAATTTGATGAGTGCGGAAGTCAGCCGCTTGGAACACTTCGTAAACGCTCACGGACTAGTGATTGGTGAAGTCAAGACCTGCGAGAAACATCCCGATGCGGCGAAACTGCATCTATGTCAAGTAGATGTTGGCGACAAAACTCTCCAAATTATCTGTGGTGCGCCAAATGTTATGAGTCAACAAAAAGTGATCGTGGCTCTGGAAGGTGCTGAGTTGCCCAATGGTTTTACGATTAAAGCGACCAAAATCCGTGGGGTTTTTTCCTATGGGATGATTTGTAGCCTTGATGAGTTGGGAATCGATCATAAGTATCACCAAGAAGACGGAATCCATGTGTTGTCTTCGGAAGCTCCTGTAGGCGAAGATCCGTTGAAATATCTCGCTCTTGATGATGTGATCATGGAATTGGATTTAACCCCAAATCGTGCCGACTTAATGTCCCATTTGGGCGTTGCCTTTGATTTACACGCGCTCGCTGGCGGGGAAATGCATCTTCCAGACATACAAGTGTCTGAAATCAGCGAGAAAAATCCCATCAATGTCTTCACAGAGACCAATGGGTGTCCATCTTATTATGCCCGAGTGGTTAAAAATGTGTCGGTCAGGGAAAGCCCTCAGTGGATTAAGTCCCGATTGATCGCCTGCGGTATCCGCCCTATCAATAACGTCGTGGATATCTCCAACTATGTTATGTTGGAACTTGGACAGCCGCTGCACCTGTTTGATTATGAAAAGATCGATTCGAAACAAATAGTGGTTCGCCAAGCCAAAAAAGGTGAAAAATTGGTCACCTTGGACCAAAAAGAACGCAAACTAATAGAAGAAGATCTTGTTATCACCAATGGAAAGCGAGCAATTGCCCTTGCTGGAGTAATGGGGGGAAAAGACACCGAAGTATCTTTGAACACAACAATGGTTTTGATTGAATCAGCTACCTTTGATCCGATTCGAATTCGTAAAACCTCCAAACGCCTTGACTTAAGAAGCGAATCATCGATTCGCTTCGAACGTGGTTTGGACCCAAATCGAACAAAAATGGCAATTGATCGCGCCGCGATGATGCTCGAGTCTATTTGTGGCGGAGAAACACTCAAAGGAGTGAACTTTTTTGACACCCATCTTTTGAAAGATCGGGAGGTTTTTTTGTCGCTTGATAAGTTATCTCATATGACAGGTCGCCACTATCTAGCGGAAGAAGTCAACATGGTTTTTGAGAAACTGAACTTCAAATTCAATGAAAGTGATGGCATTTATCGGGTACATGTCCCCTCGAGAAGGCCGGATATTCGGACGGATCAAGATTTGGTGGAGGAAATCGTCCGCATCCATGGGTATCGCAATATTCCGACGACGTTTCCAAAAACAATGACGGTTGGGAAACTGAGTCAATCTCAAATTCAAAAACGCGCACTCAAGGAGATCTTGTTATCACAAGGACTGGACGAAACGATTACCTACAGTTTGGTGAGTGAAAATGATGCGACACTTTTTGATTTTGATTCCAAGCCAATCATCAAGGTGCTGAACCCATTGACCGAAGATCGAATGGTTCTCAGACATTCACTGCTTCCGTCTTTGATTCGTGTTTTGAGTTATAATTTAGCAAGAAAATGTGATGATATCCGCATCTTCGAGATGGGAAGCGGCTATTTTACGGATGGCGAAAAACCGCTTCTTGCGGCACTAGTCAGTGCAACGAATTCGTCAAGTCATTGGCAGCATCCATCAGAAAAAGTAAATTTCTTCACTCTAAAAGGTTTGGTGGAAGCCGTTTTGGCGCAACTCGCCATCAGCCACGTTCGTTTCGAACGATTAGAGACGACAAAGGCACTCTTCCATCCGGGAATCAGTGCAGCAATCATTGTAGAGGAAAAACGGATTGGGTATGTGGGGCGTCTTCACCCGGAATTGGAACATAGCCATTCCTTGAATGAGACATATGTTTTTGAACTGGATTTGTCGCAGATACTGGATCGTAATATTCCAAAGAAAACGATGGCTTTGATATCTAAATATCCCGCGATTTCCAGAGATTTGGCTCTCTTGGTTGATCAGAAACACTCGGCTCAGTCTCTGATTGAAGCCATTCGGGAGAAAGCATCACCAAACTTGCGCGAAGTGAAGGTGTTTGACGTCTATACAGATGACAAGTTAGGACAGGAGAAAAAATCAATTGCTTTTAACTTGGTATTTCAGAATGAAGCGAAAACGTTAGAAACAGAAGAAGTGGACAAGGAAATCGATCAGATACTAGATCATTTGTCTGAGTCTGTTCAAGCAAGCATCCGCAAAGTATAAATAGATTAATTCATAAAAAAAATTGGTATTAAATTACCAATTTTTTTAAACATTTATAAATTTCTCATGCTATAATAATGAACGGATGACTGAAAGGAAGGATTCATAAAGTGGAAAAAATCATTGAAGTAAAAGGGCTGGTTAAAAACTACGGTCCTGTGGAAGCGGTCAAAGGCATCGATTTTTACGTTGAGAAAGGGAAATTATTCGCCTTTCTTGGGCCGAACGGTGCTGGCAAAACGACAACAATCAACGTCATCTGCACGCTGCTGACAATGAATGCTGGCGATGTGGTTGTCAACAATAAAACGGTTGGAAAGGAAGATGCATCCATTCGGGAAGACATTGGCATCGTCTTTCAAGATGGTGTATTGGACAGTTATCTAACCGTTAAGGAAAATCTACTGACTCGAGGAAGCTTTTACCACATGGAACAAGCGAAGCTGGAGAATGCGGCTTATGAAGCAATGCAGATCGTTGATATTCTCGATTTAGAGAATCGTCGCTATGGAACGCTCTCCGGAGGGCAAAGACGGCGGGCCGATATCGCTCGAGCATTGATTCACCATCCAAAAATACTCTTTTTGGATGAACCAACAACGGGACTTGACCCACAAACGCGGCTAAATGTCTGGAATACAATCCAAGAGTTGCAGAAAAAAACCGGAATGACGGTATTTCTAACCACACATTACATGGAAGAAGCTGAAGAAGCGGACTATGTAATAGTAATCGATGATGGCAAGATTGCCGCTAAAGGAACGCCGACCGATCTCAAAGATTGTTATTCTAAAGATACGCTTAGAATCAAACCGAAGGATCGAAATCGGCTTCGAACACAACTGGATAATCTTCAGATTGACTATCGGGAAAAAAACGATCTAATAATCATCACTTTGACCGATACTTTAGCTGCTCTGCCGCTCCTATCTTCGCTTGAAAGCGAAATTGAGTCCTTTCAAGTCTTGAACGGTACAATGGATGATGCGTTCATCGGGATTACCGGAAAGGAGATACGGCAATGATTTACAATCTGATTAAACGAAATATGAAACTCTATTTCCGGGATCGGACTTCGGTGATGTTTTCTCTGCTTGGCGTCATTATCATCATCGGACTTTATGTCCTGTTTTTAGGCAATATGCTAGAAAACGCTTTGGCTAATGTGCCACAAATCGGGTTAGATAAGGCTCGCTTTCTTCTGGACTCCTGGATCATGGGCGGAGTGATTGCCTCCACTTCGATTACCACCTGTATGGGAGCATTCGGTATCATGGTCGATGATAATGTCAAACACATCATTAAAGACTTTAAAATCTCACCGATGAAACGTTGGCAGATGGTGCTCGCTTATATCATCAGTTCTGTGATTATCGGCATGATAATGAGTGTATTTACCTTTATACTTGCAGAAATTTATATTATAATTAATGGTGGCCAGTTATTGCCCTTGTTGGCAATCTTGAAAGTATTGGGGTTGATAGTTGTGTCGGTTAGTTCCAGCAGCGCGGTAGTCTTCTTCTTGATCAGCTTTATAAAAACGCAAAACGCCTTTGGAACGGCATCGACACTGCTTGGAACATTGATTGGCTTCTTAATGGGAATTTATATTCCGATTGGCAACTTGCCTGAAGCTGTTCAAGTGGTCATCAAGATTTTTCCGATGTCTCATTCAGCAGTGTTGATTCGACAAGTGATGATGGCGGAAGCAATTCCGCTAGCAAACCTTCCAGAAGAATTGCTTTTGGATTTAGGGGCGAATTATGAAATATCCGGATCTGTTTTCCCTGTCTGGGCGCATATAGCAGTTCTATTAGTCACTTTGGTTGTTTTTTACTTCATGGCGATATTGGTTGCATCAAGAAAAAAAGAAAGAGAGTAGACAATGCCCGAAAAACCGCAAAATGTAATATCCAATTTGACACGAGTTGAGTTGGAAAATCACTTGATCGAGCACGGCTTCAAACGCTATAATGCCAGTCAAATCTTCGAATGGTTCTATCAAAAAGGCGAAGAAGACTTTTCAAAAATGAGTAATATATCCTTCGCGCTGCGGGCTTACCTTCAGCAATTTTTCCGGGTGTTCATCCCACAAATCGCCAAAGAGCAAGCCTCCGCCGATGGAACTCATAAATATCTTTTGCGGTTGGAAGATAATTCATTGATCGAAACAGTGTTAATGCAACATGATTATGGAATGAGTCTTTGTGTCACCAGTCAGATCGGCTGTAGTATGGGGTGCGCATTTTGCGCGTCAGGGCTAAAAAAACGTCAACGAAATTTGGAAGTATACGAATTGGTTGGGCAAATATTGGCCGTGGCAAAGCATATGAAACTCCGTATCAGCCATGTTGTGGTAATGGGAACCGGAGAACCATTTGATAATTATGATCAGGTGATTCGATTTATAAAAACAATCAATGACGATAAGGGATTGGCAATTGGGCAACGGCATATCACGGTCTCTACATGTGGAATTGTTCCCAAGATTTTAGCCTATGCGGATGAGCCGATACGAAGCAATCTGGCAATCAGTCTACATGCCCCCAATGATCGATTGCGATCGAAACTAATGCCCATCAACAAGCGTTATCCGATTCAAGATGTTATCGCTGCCTGCGAAGTTTATTTTAAGAAAACATCGCGCCGTGTGACATATGAATACATACTGTTATCTGGTGTCAATGATTCATTGGATATGGCAGACGAACTCGCTCAATTATTAAGAGGGCAAAATGCCTATGTCAATTTGATCCCCTATAATCCGGTCGGCGAATTCGCTTTCAAACAAACAGACCTCACCCGAGCGTCGGCTTTTATGGATCATTTAGCAAAAAAAGGAATCAATACGATATTAAGAAAAGAACAAGGCGCAGACATTCAAGCGGCTTGTGGCCAGTTACGGCTCCATTCAGAGGAATAATCCTCCAAGAAGAATTTGACGGAAACACAGATTGATGATAGACTTATATCATGATGAATTCGAACACAAGGAGGAGAAAATAATCATGGAACTAAAAGGGAGTCGAACGGAGAAAAATCTTCTGGAGGCGTTTGCCGGAGAATCAATGGCTCGAAACAAGTATACTTTTTATGCATCAAAAGCCAAAAAAGAAGGATACATACAAATAGCTGATTTTTTCTTAGAAACAGCAGCCAATGAGAAGGAACATGCAGAAATCTGGTTCAAACTGCTCCATGACGGAGGTGTTCCGACGACGGAAGTCAATTTGGTCGACGGTGCCGCCGGTGAGCATTATGAATGGACGGATATGTACAAGCGGTTTGCTGAAGAAGCCAAAGAAGAGGGATTTGCCAAAATTGCGTTTTTGTTTGAAGGCGTTGCGGCAATTGAAAAAGAACACGAAGCGCGCTATCTTGCTTTATTAAAGAGCATCAAGGAGCAAAAAGTGTTTGAATCTGATAGCAACTCGGAAATATGGATTTGTTCCAACTGCGGGCACATCCATGTAGGTAAAAAGGCTCCAAAGGTTTGTCCGGTCTGCGATCATGATCAAGGCTATTTCCGCCGCTTTGTGAAAAACTACGAGTGAGAAGACGCAAGTCTTCTTTTTTTTGTCGTTTTCCTGTATAATTATAAAGAAGCATATAGGGGGTATGTCATTGAAAAAAGGACAGATTATCAAATTAACGGGCGGATTGTATACCGTGATAGATGAGGATGGCGTAAAAAAACAAGTGAAGCCACTGGGAATTTTTCGCTATCAAGACATTAAGCCGAAAGTGGGGGATTGGGTGGCGGTTGATGATCATTCCATTACTCAAGTCTTCGCACGAAAAAACGACTTGTCACGTCCGGCAATTGCGAACATCGATCAGGCATTGATCATCCAATCGGCCAAAGAACCGGATTTCAGTTTTGGCTTATTGGATCGATTTTTAGTGATCGTTGCCGATGCCAATATCGACGCGGTCATCATTGTGACCAAAATTGATTTATGTTCTGTTCAAGATCGACAAGAGCTTGCTAAAAATATGGCATTTTATGAAGAGTTTTATCCTGTTATCTGGTTTTCCACTAAAACATATGAAGGCCAAGAGAAAATCGAGTCACTCACTCAGAGTAAGATAAATGTCGTGACAGGTCAAACAGGAGCTGGGAAAAGCAGTTTATTGAATGTGTTGAATCCCAAATTACAACTGGCGACAAATCAGATATCAAAAGCGCTCGGAAGAGGAAAACACACAACTCGTACCGTAGAATTGATTCCTTTCTTTCATGGATGGATAGCGGATACTCCCGGTTTTTCCCAATTGGATATAACAAACATTGAACAAAGTCGTTTGCGAGATTTGTTCCCCGATTTCTTACCTTACGCCTCTCATTGCCGATTTAATGGGTGTTCCCATATCCATGAGCCCGAGTGCCAAGTCCGGAATGCGGTGGATGAAGGAAAAATATTAAAAAGTCGTTATGAAAATTATGTCAATTTTCATGAAGAAATACGTTCAACAAAACCCCGATACTGAGGAGATGAAAGCATGATTGTTGCCCCTTCTTTTTTAACCGCTAATTTTTCAATATTACGCGATGAGATCGAATCGATATCTCAAGCAAAATGGTTGCATTTTGATGTGATGGATGGACGATTTGTACCGAACACGACGTATGATGCCCGAATGGTTTCTCGAATTCGTTCTTTTAGCAACCAATTCTTTGATTGCCACTTGATGATCGACAACCCAAAAGCCCAAATCGGAAAGTACATCGCAGCAGGAGCAGAACTAGTGACGTTCCATGTGGAAGCAGCGAAAGATGAAACTGAAGAGTGTATTCAACTCATCAAAGATTGGGGGGCAAAAGTGGGAATTTCGCTCAAACCAAAGACACCGATCGAGCGTCTTGATGCATTTTTATCTCAAGTAGATTTGGTCTTGGTTATGAGTGTAGAACCCGGAAAAGGGGGGCAATCCTTCATGGAGGATTCTTTAGGGAAAATCGCATATCTAAGGCGTTTCCGAAATGATAATAAATGTTCATTCCTTATCGAAGTAGACGGTGGGATAAATTATGAGACAGCAAAAAAAGTGAAAGAAGCCGGAGCGGATGTCATTGTGTCAGGATCGTATATTTTTAACCAAAGGGACCGAAACCAAGTAATCGGAGTTTTGGAGAATGTCTAAGAAAATCAAGTTGTTTTGTGGACCATCGAATTATCACATCGATAAGATCTACTTTGAGGAAGCAGACGAGTTCATCGTTGGCGTTGATTCAGGACTGAAACTGTTGTTGGAGAAGGGGATGGCGATTGATTTAGCAATCGGAGACTTCGATTCTATTGATCCAAGTTGGATTTCCGAATTGAAACAAAAACACATCGAAATCATACGCCTAGAACCTCAAAAGAACATGACTGACCTCGCATTCGCCGTCGATTATCTATATAACCATATGGAATATTCACGCATCGAAATCTATGGCGGCATCGGCGGCCGAGTAGACCATTTCTTAGCCAATTTGAATCTTTTGAAACGCTATGAACTTAGTTTTCGTGATGATAATCATTGGATCTTCGTTCTAAAAAAAGGAAAACATCCAATCCAGCATTTCCATCGCTACATATCCTTCTTTGCATTGGAAGACTGTTACAACCTATCTCTCCAGGGTTTCAAATATGAATTGAACAATTATTTTTTAGGAATCAGCGATTCGTTATGCGTATCAAATGAAGGATCGGGGACAGTTGATTTTTCTAAAGGAAGATTGTTGGTGGTCACCTCGGACGATGTGAATCCATTTAACGAAGTGCCATCATATTCATCACAATTGCGACACGTTTCTGAATAATAATGAAAGTAATTTCTGAACGGTTTCTAAGGAGCTGATCATATGAAAAAACACCTATTTCTGTTTATGATCCTTGTAATCACGATGAGTCTAGTGGGTTGCGATTTCTTTTTCCCGAGTGGGGGAACGACAGGTGAGCCTACTTCTTTTTTGACATCGCCAAGAACCACAACCGAGTCGGAAATCAACATGGAACGCGTAATTTCCGATGTATATCAACGAATCTATGAGGATTTGTACGATGAAGTTCGCGCTGAAGTGATCGCGGATCTTTCCGATGAGGAATTTCAACGCATCTATCAAGATATCCTGGCTGATCTATATCAAGAAGTTGACGCCGGCAACATCTCGGTCACCGCGGTAACAGTGGCTGATTTGATCATGGGTGTCGCAAGAGACGAAGTGAACTCGGTAATCGGTGTTTCAAACTACAATGCTTCGAATACCATTCAATCAGTTGGATCGGGGGTCATCTACAAGCATATCGGGTCCACTTATTATGTGATGACCAACGAACACGTGATAGAAGATGGTACGAGATATGAGATTCGGTTTGCTTCGGGAACATCTGTTTCCGCCGTCTTGCTTGGTTCCGATACAACTTCCGATCTGGCTGTTTTGTCTTTTCAATCCGATCTTGATTTGAAGGTTGCATCGATCGGGGATTCCGACTCGCTCCCTCGAGGAATGATGGTCTTGGCGGTTGGTCATCCCAATGGATATGATTATTTTAATTCGGTTACCATGGGCATTGTCTCGGGAAAAGACCGTTATTTCGATATCGATGATGATGGTGTCAAAGACATGTTTGTCGGATATATTCAACATGATGCGCCGATCAACTCAGGAAACAGCGGCGGAGCATTATTTAACTTGGCAGGTGAAGTGGTTGGAATCAATGTGATTAAAATCGCTTCCACTGCCATTGAGGGGATGGGATTCGCGATTCCAGCAACCTTAGCTTTGGCAGTTTGTGAAGACATTGAAGAACTCGGTTTTTCCAATCAGATTCCTGGTGTCGGCATCCAATTCAACGACATAGCCAGCGACCGAGAAACATTGGATAATCTAGGAATTGAAATCCCTTCCGGTATCAATAATGGATTTTATGTTCATCTTATCACCCCAAACTCTTCGGTAGATGGTAAGGTCCTTCCAGGAGACATCGTCCTTGAAATCGGCGATATCATCATTACAAATCTCTACAATTTTTCTGTTGAATTTTCCAAATATCACGTTGGCGATATAATCGATATCGTCGTGTATCGCAATGGTGAGACCATCACCCTAGAGGATATTGAATTGCTACCGAAAGTCCAGGTGGTGAATGAATGAAAAAGATCTTTGTTCTGATCGGACTGATGGGGATAGTCGCATCAATGATTTCCTGCGATCAGTTGATTTTCACGCAATTAACCGGGGCAACAACTTCAACAGTCACCGCCTCAACATCCTCTAGCGAATCCACCTACGTCCCAACCACAACGGAATCCTCTGGAGAAATAGAGGCAACGACTGATTTTAGTTATGCCAATTATCAAGATTTGATCGATCAATTGGCGGATAACATCCGTAGCACCATCGGTGACGATCTCGATCAATATATGAACCACCCCGGAGAAACCATTGCCAATGATGAGTCGGTGTATCAAGAAATCTATCT
>JAAYZB010000107.1 GCA_012515085.1 Acholeplasmataceae bacterium | reverse complement strand
TGGTGCGCCATCAGGGACTCGAACCCGGGACCCAATGATTAAGAGTCATTTGCTCTACCAACTGAGCTAATGGCGCATGCAACTAGTATTTTATCCGAAAAGCAATGATTTGTAAATCATTTTTTCTCGACGAGGTCTAAAAACTCCGCCAGTTCCTGAAAACGAACAAATCGGATTCCGGCCACTTTCTTTTTCATCGTGACTAATTCCACGTCGCTTTCATTCAAGTAACGAGAGATGTTATGGCAATTTGGAACAATCAGCGCGACTTTCTCACTCTTTTTGTCGCTTCCAATTGGAAAATCTCTAAACGCTTCGACACCCAGTACCCGACTGGGATTACTTTGTCTTTTCCATTCGCGTGGATTGGCATTGATACACCAAGACGAAGGATTGGTGATGATCAATTCATGTGCCGGATTCATGCGGATAATTTTAATAAGAAAGAGTGTCTCTTCAGTCTCCATTCTAAGATACTCTTGAGGAAAGTTCCCCACCCAAGCAGTCATCGCCTTCGGGCGCAATTCAAATAGCTTTTGACTGACTTTGTTTTTCAAAGATTTTTTTTGATTTCGGCTTAGTCCCAGAATTCCTAAACTGCATCCTGATAATATACCCATTGCCAAAACCGTTCCCTCAATGATTGTCACAATCGGAACCCCTCGTTTCTTCTTTCATTATAACAAAACTATTCATTTTCCGAAAGAAAAAGTTGCCCTCGCGGGCAACTTGATCATTTGGGAAATGTGTGTTATTTTACTTCGCCTTCAGCGGGGCAAGCAAACAATGCTTCGAGAACATCGAAGTAAGTTTGCGAATGAACCGTGACACCGGCGAGATCATCGAGCAATGACGTTCCGTTCAAGGAGCCGCCACGTCCGCCAACTGCCTGGAGATTTGCATCCCAGCCGTTTTCAAGTACGTAATCGCTGATCAAAGCGACTTGTTCATACCATTCGAGTGAAGCTTTCGCTGTAGCGCTTACTGTCCAAGTGCCACTCGCGAAGGTATAAGCAGGTCCAATATTCTTCATGCCATACAAATTGCCAAGTTCTTGTTTTGTCTTATCATTCCAAGCAAAGGTGGCTCCAGAGGGTGCGCCTTGCAGGGTATCGATAAGGAGATCGCTGACTTTGCCTCTTGAAGAAACAACCATCGAAGCAGAATAGATATCATCCGCCGTAGCGATCAATGCTTGGAACTTGCCCGCTTTGGCGAGTTCGACTGCTGCGGCTGCCAATTCAATATAGCTGCCGTCGGAAATAGTAACTCCAGCGACGTTATCGATTTTGCCTTGTGCATTTTTCGTAACCGAATCAAACCCGTTTGCTAACCATGCCGCTTCGATCAGATCCGCTTGTTGGAACCATTCTTTTTTGTTGTTTGTGGTCAACCAAGTTTGGTATTCTTCCAAGGTTGGCGTCTCATCGGTTGCTTGATAAGTGAAATAATGCATCTTGTAATTGAAACCGAGGTCCCGTTTGGAGTCGGCGTTGAACACATAGGAGTACACATCATCTGTCGTGTCTTCCGTTGTGTCTGCTCCAGCGGTTTGTGTGGCGGTACCCTGGATCGCATCAATCGTGTAATCTACGATTTCGCCGTTTTCAATTTTCACGGTGACCATGGTGACCATCGGTGCATTGGAGTGCACGGATTCTTTAAATGCAGTGAATTCTCCGTCTACTTTGAATTCGCTGCTGTTGCATCCAAGTAAGGTGAGGGATGCAATTACTACTAAAAGTAGTAAACCAATCTTTTTCATTCTTTCCTCCTATTTAAGTTAGTCGTCCTACAGTTGACTATTATAGTCCGAATACAAGGAAAATGCAACATAATCTTGATGGCGAAAACGTTTTTACTGACAGAAAAATACCCTCATTGTCGATGAGGGTATTCTGCTAAAAATTTGTTTATTTTTTATTTTTGTAATACTCATCTAAATAGGCTTGTAAGGTCACAGCATCTTCTGCTTTCAGGGGTTTACATTGTTTGGGAACCGCCTGTTTTCCGAGTAGTGCCGTTGCCATTTCCTGGCAGCCGGCATAACCACAAGCACCACAATTATACCTTGGCAACAGTTTTTCCACTTCTTGGACCGACAAATCGACTTCCACGCCAAAATACTTTTGAACCACATAAATCAATAGTCCCAACACAAATCCAATTCCACCCAGTATGGCGGCCGCAATCACAATTGGCATATTAGATCAATCCTCCAAATCGGGAGAAAATCATGGCAAGGATCGCCGCGATGATCATCGCAATCGGAATGTCGCGGAATGCCTTTGGCACTGGCGACAAGCTGACGCGTTCGCGGATGATGGCGTAGATATACATGACAAAGAGATACCCCAAAGCAGTCGCCGTGGAATACACAAGCATCTCGCCAAAGGTGAAGCCTTCGTTGATGTTGGTGAGGGCAACCCCCAATACCGCACAGTTCGTGGTGATGAGCGGGAGATAGATCCCCAGTGCTTTGTATAACGCGGGAGAAAACTTCTTGATGATGGTTTCGATCATCTGAACCAAGGAAGCGATGACCAGAATAAAGACGATCGTCCGCATGAATTCGAGATGTAAGGGATACATGACATAATTGTAGATTGCAAAGGTGACCACGCTTGCCAAGACGATAACGACCAAAACTGCGAGCCCCATCCCTAGGGAGGAGCTTCGTTTCTTTCCGACTCCAATGAAGGAACAGACACCTAAAAACTGAGTCAGAAGCACATTTTGAATGAAGAAGGCGGTAAAAGCAATGACAAGCAATGATTGTCCAGACATTATTTCGCGCCTCCTTCAGCTTTTTTGGCGTTCTTTTTCGCATTGACTCGATTTTGAATAGCAGCAACCGCCGCTAAGATAAAGCCGAGCGTGATAAAGGCTCCTTCTGGCTTCATGAACATCGCAATCGGTTCGATTCCCAGAAAATCAAAGAGGAACGAAAGATCGAGAACCGCCGATTTCCAAATCGTGATTTGACCAGCTCCCAGCACTTCTCTTATCAAACTGATCAGGATGATCGCCAACGTGAAGCCTATCGCCATCCCAGCCCCATCAATCACGGATTCTCCCGGTTTGTGATCCCCGGCGTAAGCTTCTGCCCGGCCGAAGATAATGCAGTTCACAACAATCAATGGTATGAATAACCCTAAAGATTGAAAGAGTTCCGGCAAGAATGCCTTCATCAACATTTCCACGATCACAACGAGAGATGCGATCAAAACGATATAAACCGGGATCCGGACTGGCATGACCAATTCCCTTAATTTTGGTCGGAAAGTGACCAGAGACACAAGCAAATTCGAGAGAACCAGCACAAAGAGCACCGCGAAGCCCATGCCGATGGCGTTTTCAATCTTGGTCGTGACGGCAAGCGCCGGGCAAAGACCCAAGACGGACACTAATAAGGGATTCTCCTTGATAAAGCCTTTGAAAAAATTATCTTTGACGGTCATCTTATTCACCTCCTAGATCTTGGCTAACCCGAAGAGCTACGAGTTGGAAACACGCTTTGACGCCACTTCCGGTCACCGGAGCGGAGACACCGCCAACGCTATCATAGTCTTGAACGGTATCCTGAATCGATATGTTGTCCGCCAGATTGAGAGTGGCGCCAATCATCGTGAGCCCAATGGCTTCGGTTCCGCCATTCGTCACAAAGGCATAACCGCGAAGCGTCATATCTTCGTCCACGGCAATCATCATGTCGACATTGGTTTTCCATCCCAGGGCGCTGACGCTATATACCGCACTTTTCGTTTGTTCTGTTTTGTGTTCTAAAAGATATATCGTTTTGATCCCGCCGGTACCTTCGATTTCTTCAACATCAAAGACATCCGCGATTTTTTGATTGGAAGTCAGTTCGTCCGCAAAGAATCCTTCCAACGCTTCCATTTTTTTGTCTAATTCGTATTGGGCGATCACCGGAGAGGTGATGGTGTTGACGAGCGCCAACACGGCGCCGCAAATAATTCCGAGAACCAACAGAACAACAGCGGAAGACAGTGCTTTTTTCATGTTATTCGCCTCCGTTCTGGGCTTCAACGAAGCCATCTAACAACTGAAGGAGGGATCTGACGGCGTTGGATGAGACCGTCGCCCCTGCCACGCCATCGACATTCGGATCACCATCGGCTAAATATTGATTTCGAAGATTGTTTTCAACAGCCGGCGCAGGGCCACCGGTATAGTCGCCATAGCCGCCTTGATTCGCATAGGTTTCCATGGATACAAAGGTAATGGAAACGACAATATCCAATGTGTCATTCAACACAATCGATGCTTGAATGGCATTCGGATTGTATCCTTTGGTCTGCATGACCAAGGTGTTATTTTCTTCATCAAAACTCACAAAGCTGGCTTGGGTATTGAGTGTTCCCGCCCCTTGAGCCAACGCTTTAACGGCCGCTTGGAAGTCTGCTTCCAAGTCCGTTCCTCCGCCGACCAACCCGACATAGTCAAAACTTGCAGATAACATGACAGCAGCTTCTGTGTCTTGATCGCCATAAATGATGTTTGCAATGTAGGGAGAGGCGATAAAGGTCGTGGGATCAAAGTTGTATTCCAACTTAACGAGCGTCATCGCAACCGTCGGAATTACAAAATCATAGTCGGCAGCATAGAGTTCCCGAGCATAGAACAAGGCGATTTCAAAGGCTTTGCTGGAATAGGTGACCCCGGCGAAGGTATCGACCGCCAGCGCGAGATCCGAAAGCGCTTTGGCATCAAATTGGCTGTAAAATGGATCGCCTAGTTGACTGAAATAATCGGGTGTATCGTTTTGTTCCAAGACAGCGATCCCAACACATGCATCATTCTCGAGCGAGATGCCGACGCCAACCTTCATCGGTTCTTTGCCTTTGGTATTGATGACATAGACGACGCCTTTTTCCGAAGTCCCCTGAAGAATTTTCAGCGCCTTGTCAACGGTCGGTGCAAAGTCTCCGCGTCCACCTGCCAAGGGATAGGTTTTGGAAACCTCCCCCGGTGTATAAGGAGTCAAAGTATCCGCACCGGGGAACATTTCAAGATAAAGAGCATATTCCGCTCCGGTTGCGTTTTCTTCGATATGTTCTTCGAGTTCACTCGTCATAAAGCGGCTATACACCCCACCTAAACCAAAGATCAAAACAAAAATTGCCACCAGAATCAAAATGAATCCGTGTTTTCCAAAAAAGACTTTCATTAGAACCACCCCCCGATTCCGATTGGGCCTTGAATGAAGGCGGTATACATTGAACCAGCTTTCAATATGGCATAGAGCACGAGGGCGATAAAGAGTACTGCAAAGACACTCGCCTTGATCGCAGTTTGTTTCTTGATGCCTCGAGCTCGAATGACAGCTGTCCAATTGTCAATGGGCATGGTGAAGATGTTCAGAAAGACAATCGATGTTGCGACGCCTTCGGGTAAAGTGCTGATATAGCGGAATAAAACAGTGAATACCCCCAAGAACAAAGCAAAGACCACTTTCCCCAGAGGATTTCTCGGCGTCGTGACCGGTTCAGTCGCCATGAAAACCGCTCCGAACATCAATCCTCCAGAGAGAATGCTATACAAGGGGAACCAAATGCCCGGCTCGCCCGAAGCGATCCCGATGAACCAAGATAACACAAAGACGGTGCCAACATAAATGAGTGGCGTAAACCATTTGATGACTTTGCGATAAACCAACCAGCCATAACTCACGAGAATGGCAAGGGCACCGGTTTCTGCCAAAGCGCCCGGAATCGTGCCTAAGAAGAAATTCCACAAGGTTCCGTAGGGAGCCACCAGTTTATCATAATCGAGTTCCTTGATTCGAGACAACAATGTGAGCGGTGTGGCTCCGGCATAGGAATCAACCAATACTTCTGACGCGTTGAAAACGCCGCCAGCGGCGTTGATCACGCCCGTCAATGTTACCGCGATCGTCAGATAACCGATCAAAGCGGGATTGAAAATATTATGACCAAAACCACCAAAAAGCATCTTTCCGACAACCGTGCCCATGAAACACCCAAAGATCAAGACCCAAACTGGCGTATAAAGGGGCAGAACCATTGCGAGCAAGAGCCCTGGGACCATTGGATACGAAGTACTGAGTTTTGCCATGACGCCTTTGAGGCTCCGCGAGTCCGGATGAATGATGTAGAGCGTGATTCCTTCCATTATCAGAGACATTAGTCCACCGAGCAAGATAAAAATGAGAGGATAGAGCATTTCAAAGAAACCGATGTTTCCATCGATCATCACTTGAATTCCGTTCTTATACCAAGAAAACAAGATGACTGGCGCAAGCCCGATCATGAAATCGCGCATGATGATGCCGGTTCCTTGATTAGGCTGATCCGATATTCTCAGAAACGGGGCTTTCCCGCCTGCAAATCTGGCCATTTTTTATGCTCCTTTCTTCAGAGAATCCCGGGCTTTGACCACGGCATCCGTGATTTCGATATGCGACGGACAGACATAGGAACAAAGGCCGCAAGCGATGCATTTGTCCGCTTGAAGATTGCGGATCGCGGTCTCATCTTTCATATCATAAGCCCGTTTGATCTCCGTGGGCGTGAGAAAGGCCGGACAAGCGTCCGCACATTTCCCGCATCCCAAGCATTCGGGGTGAAGTTTTTCTTTGGGTGTCGGGATAACGATCACCGCACCGAGCGTATCATTGACCACCAAATCATCAATTAAAATCGCCTTACCGGTCATTGGACCGCCCGCGATATACCAAGCATATTTGGGATCCAGTCCTTCTTGATACCCCCCGCATAATGCGACAAGCTCCGCCACTTTGATTCCGAAGGGTACATAAAAGTTTTGTGGATTGGTAATGCCTTCGCCTGTGATCGTGATGTTTCTGGCAATGAGAGGGATATTATTTTCCACCATGTCCGCATAGGCGATGGCCGTTCCGGCATTGTTCACGATAACACCGACTTGTGACGGTAGTTTCGGATAGGTTTTTCCTGTCACCGCTTCCGTCACGTATTTTTCCCATCCGGCTGGATAAACATCTTTCAAAGGAAACGTGGTGATTTCTGGAAAGCGTTCCAGATACGGTTTCACTGCGTCTTCTACCGCTTGATTGTAAGCTTTATAGGCGATGACGCCTTTTTCAGCTCCAGCGGCTTTCATGAAGTAATGAAGCCCTTTGACCAGTTTTTCCGGATATTTGATCGACATGAGAAAATCACAAGTCAGATACGGTTCACATTCAATGGCATTGATAATTACCGTGTCGATGGGGCACTTGGTCTGATATTTTATATAAGTCGGGAACCCTGCGCCGCCCAAACCGGAAAGCCCGGCATCGATCATCTTTTGGATCAAAGCCTCTTTATCCAGTCCATCCGGATTTTTTTCTGGCTGAATCGAATCGGACAGTGCACCGCTATGATCGTTTTCAATTTCGACCGCCTCGACCATCCGTCCCGAGGCGTGCCAGACTTTCTTGATTGCTGTTACTTTACCGGCAATCGACGCATGGATCGGCATCGCGCCAAATCCCTCGCGATAAGCGATGATATCTCCGATTTTGACATTCGCACCTACTTCGACTGCTGGTTTCAACACCGACATTCCTTGAAGCAAAGGAATCGAAACCACGGGAGGATCTAAATAATCCCGTAAAGGTGCACACCGGGACATCTGCTTGTTCCCCTCAATTCGGACCCCTTTGATTTTTCTGAACAACATCACATCGTTCCTCCCTTGGTCATGATGGTTTATTTTCCTAATTATCCTCTGATATTATAACATTATTCATTAAATAAGCAACCCACTATTTCCAGTTCTATTCGGTCATTTTCTGCCAACGTTATGAAATAAAATTAAGGTTTCTTTCTTGGTCAGATGTCGCCATTTGCCAACAGGCAAATCCGAATCATCCAAGTGCATGATTCGGATTCTTGAGAGTTCAATGACTTGATATCCGAGTGCTTTTGTCATCCGGCGGATTTGCAAATTCAGTCCTTGAGTCAAAAT
>JAAYZB010000106.1 GCA_012515085.1 Acholeplasmataceae bacterium | reverse complement strand
AGAGACCGTTCACACTGAGATAATAGACGATGAACCAACGGTTGATCGACACGATATAATCCGCAACCATTTCCCAAAAATTCAAGGATTCTTGACGAACAGAAATGATGATCAGGTAAGTAAGAGGAAATATAATCAGGGAGATCACTAAGAGGATAACTAACCATCGAGTTTTTTTTGTTTCCGAAAGGGATATCGGTTTTGCGGGGCTGATTGGGTCCGTCTTCTTTAGACCGAAGAGAGTAAGTCGTTCCGCTTGGAGATATTCGGTCATTTCCTGTTGAAACGTTGGATGTTCAAGAATCAACGGTTGAAGAATCGTCTGAAACAACCGCAAGGTTTCTTGTGGTTGTTTTTGATTGAGAAAATCAATCAAGTCAGCGGTGTGTCCTCGATCAATCATCAAGTGAATGATCTCGGTTAAACGCTGAGCGTCTTTTTTTATAAATTTGAGAATCAAATATTCAATTTTATGAGAAAGCACTTGTGCTAACAATGATTTTTGTTCGGTGTCGGTGATTTTTGAGAACCGATCGACCAGTTCATCCAGAAGACGTCGGTCCGCTTCAATCATTCTTAAGATGCTTTGGGCGCGGATATCGTCTCGATCCGATCCGTCCGCATAGGTCATCAACATCGATATGGATTGAATATCTGATACCGAAGAAAATGAGTCAGTGGCGATCTTGACGATTTCCGGATCAGAAGATCCCAGATATTTCGGGTCGTTGAGTGGCGTATCATAGACGTTGGCTAACGCCCGAAGCACTTGGTAATATAGCCGAGTCACACGCGTTTTTTTCAAACTGGAAAACGTGGGATGGAATTCACCGGCCAAATAGCGTTCGATTGCGGCTAATTCTTCCGTTAAAATCGGTTTGAATTCTTCTCGATAATAAATGTTTGTCAAATCGACGAAAACCTCTTTGATCTCCATCTCAGGTCTTTTGAAGATGTTTTGTAGATGCGCTTCTACTTTCAATAGGTGTCTTTCCAGGATGCCGATCAGCCGAGATTGATAATAACGCCGACTGCCGACGATGCTATCGATGATTGATTTCAGTACGTGTTGATCGATCTTATTTTTTAGCGCGTTCAAAAGATAGAGTTTCACATGTTCAAGTTTTTCTATTTTTAATGCACGAGTCAGATTTTTACGAATTTCAGATGAATCAAAACAAGCCAGAATTTGACTCGCGCGTTTTCTTATAAAAGGCGAGAATGATCTTAGTTGACGCAACGTCTTTTGAATTGTCCCAGCTTCTTGAAACATAAAATATATCTGCTGCTTCGTTTCAACAGAAAAATACACTTGTTCGGAGATCCTGACAAGCGCCATCAATAATTCCGACCAAGAAACCCTTCGCTTGTGAAAAGTGTTGTGAAGAAAACGATCAATCAAATAATCATCTGCCCATTTCTGGCGCTGATCTTGATGACGAAGTCGATATTGGTTCAATAATATCATACCCACTAGAATCAGTGATGACCCCAGAAATATCCCAATTACGATCCATATGGATTCCAGTGTCATGGTCAACTTCCTTTTCTCCGGGCATGACGGCTGATTTGTCCCAGCAACTCATCAAAGATCAATGGCTTTTCCATAACCGAGTCCACGTTGAAACGATTGGCACTTAAAATGGTGTCGGGTGTTTTTTTAAAGGTAGTCAATATGAAATACTGATTGGCCGTAGTCGCGATGTCGTTCAGTTTGTTTTTTAAAGATAATCCATCCAGCTTCGGTAAGTTTTTCTTAGCGATGATGGCATCATAAGGCATCGATTTGGCTTTTTCTAGAGCTTCAATTCCATCGCTAGCAACATCCACAAGGTAATTGGCTTT
>JAAYZB010000105.1 GCA_012515085.1 Acholeplasmataceae bacterium | reverse complement strand
TTTTTTAGAATACAACACCCATATTGTCAAACGGAAGCGAGTAATCGTTTCCTATTAAAATAAAAATGGATTGATTTAAAGAATCGAATACCTGGACGAAGCCAAATAATCGATCATTCGATATCTTTGTTGTAAATTAATTATCTCAAATATCAACTTGATAGGAATTCTACTCATGATGTGGCGGAAATTTCAATGCTAAATAACAAACAACGTGTTTATTATTCAAAGTCAATATGATATATTTATGATGATATGAATTTCGATTGAAGGCGATTGATTGTGGAAGTGAATTTGATAGCCCCGTGTGGTATGAATTGCGGATTGTGTGTATGGTATCAATTCGGGAAATATGATTTAAACAAGCGAGGAATTCACAAAGAGTATTGTCCCGGATGCATTCCGAGAGGAGAAAACTGCACACACATGGGCGACAAGTGCGAATTGTTAGCTGAAGGAAAAGTTCGCTTTTGCTTTGAGTGTGTTGACTTTCCATGCAAAAGACTCAAATCATTGGATAAACGATATAGAACCAAATATCATCTGAGCATGATTGAGAATCTTCGGTTTATCCAAACCGAGGGAATAGAATCATTCTTAGCGAAAGAGAGAAATAAATGGCGCTGTGAGAAATGTGGCAGGGCCATCTGTTGCCATAATGGTCTTTGCTTGACTTGCGATTTGGATGTCTTGATTCAGAATCCAAAGTATCGCTGGAACGAACAAAAGCAATAAACCGAATTATCGAAAACTCCTATAATTCAACGCTTATGGATATGAACTAGAAGTCAACGATAAACTTGATGGACAGTATGGGGTTGAAGGTGTGCGGGGGGCGATGCTTTTGATGGTGAAGAATGGATCAAAGAAAAGACCGCGGCGAAATTAACTGCCGGAGATCATCTAGAAATCAAGGCGACCGCCAAGAACGCCCAAGTGTTGTTTGTCAGTTCAGAGACACTGAATGAACCCCTTTGCATGGGGCTGCCCATTCGTCATGAATACCAGACAAGAGGTAAATCACCGTTTGATGATTTAAGAAGAGGAATGTTTCTGCAACATGAGATATCCTATTGACTTCTTTTCTCAGAATGAATTCTGAACATCACGAAAATAACAAGAATAAATCGTATCATGTTTGTTGGTCAGGTGTGCATCACGCTTCTATGGGGCTTGTCATACTTTGCGATATCGGAAACCGATCCAAAATTATCTTTAATGTTTGGTTGAAGGAGCGAAAATGAGAATCTGTTTATTGGAACTAGACAATGAGATTAAGGGCATCGAGTCGCGTCAGACATATATCGAATCTTTGATTGAGAAGTTGGAGAGACCAGAACTCGTCGTGCTACCTGAGCTTTCCCAATCCAGTTATATGGGAAGTGAAGCAATCTGGAAATATGCGGACAAGGATAGCCAGATAACGTCTAAATGGGCGATGGATATGGCCAAGAAGTACCATACGTTCATTGCGGCGGGTTACGTGGAAAAATCTGGAGGAGACCTGTATAATTCCTACTTGATAGCCGGCGAAGATAAAGTCTATGGCATCGTTCGCAAAAGCGAAGCCGAATCGTTCATCTTCAAGCGCGGATGTTTTCCAAGTATCATAGCAACTCCTTTTGGTAATGTAGCAGTGGGGATTTGTTATGATTCTAGAAGGCGGCATTTCTATGAGAACATCAAAGACGCATCCTTATCCTTGATTCTCCTTCCGCACGGGTCACCCAATAATCCTAAGGACCCAAATAAAGAACGCCAAGTGACTGATTATATCGGGAATATGTATTTGGATGCCTTTCAAGTTCCAGTGTGTTATGTGAATAGTACGGGGGAACTCGACTTCATCCGCGGAATTTCTGGGAAAATGATAAAAAAGGCGGGATTTCGCTTAAATGGTCTATCCAAAATTTATGTTTCTCAAAAATCCTCCATTCAGACAGCAATTCCTGAGGCGATTTGTATGGATGTTTTGCTTGAGGCGAAGACCAGAATTAAAGCCATCCGTTTTTTTGGTGAAGATATCATCAAGGGCAACTGGTTGTTCCGGAGCTTGATTCTGAAACCGGATATTCGTGCCGGTATTCGTTTTTACGAAAAACGGAGAGATACGGATTTTGATGAATAGACAAGAACACGTCGTTGATCAACCTTAAAGGATAGCTGATTTGAATTGATCCGATTTGTTGGTAGATAGTGATGGCACCGCGAACAAGTGGTGCTTTTTTCTTTGTTTGACACTTGAAATCTAGTATGTTATTCGCGGTCAACAGGGTCTATTTGTGTGATGGCTCACGAATCGAAAGCGATTTGCTAGAAGTGATTTTGCATCGTTTGTTCATTTTCGACAATAATGTTGGAAAGATTAAAAAAAGCGGAATTATTGCGTTATATATAGACTTACTCAGAATATGGGTATTTAATTAAAGCAATGAACCTTGACTCTTTTTGATTGGAGCTGATAGTTTTGATCGAGTTTCCAGAAGCGTCCGTTTTGACAAATCAAATCAATCAACATTTGCTGGGAAAAAGCATTGTTCATGCAACCGCGAATTATTCTCCGCACAAATTTGCTTGGTATAACGGAGATCCTGACACTTACTCAAGGTTATTAAAAAATCAAACTATCCAGTCCGCAATTCAATATGGTGGAATGGTGGAAATCAGATTCGATGAAATATCTTTGTGTTTGGCTGAAGGGGTCAGAGTCACCTATGTGCGAGAAAAAGCCAAACTTCCGGTGAAGCACCAATTATTACTTGAATTTTCGGATCAAACCTACCTTGTCTGCACGATCCAAATGTATGGTGGACTTTGGGCTTACCCATCCAACACATTTGAAAATCCGTATTATCTGCTCGCTCGAAACGCAGTCCCTTT
>JAAYZB010000104.1 GCA_012515085.1 Acholeplasmataceae bacterium | reverse complement strand
GTTGCCTATTTTGTTCCAAACAAACGGTCGCCACAATCACCGAGTCCGGGAACGATATAACCTTTTTCATTCAACCGTTCATCTTCTTTGATCAAAAAGATATCGACATCGGGATGGGCTTCGGATAAGGCTCGAATCCCTTCGGGACATCCAACGAGTCCGACAAAGCGGATATCTTTTGCCCCACGAGCTTTGATATGGTTGATTGCCGCTACCGCGGATCCTCCGGTCGCGAGCATTGGATCCACCAGTAACACAGTGGCGGACATAATGTTATCGGGAAGTTTGACATAGTACTCTTTTGGGAGTAATGTTTCCTCGTCCCGATAAAGACCGATATGGCCGATTTTCGCCGTCGGGATCACCGAGTGGATTCCGTCGACCATTCCCAGTCCAGCTCGAAGAATCGGTACGATCACCACTTCTTTTGCCAGAGAATAACAGATGGTTTTGGCGATCGGTGTCTCAATTTCCACCGCTTTGGTCGTCAAATCCCGCGTGATCTCATAGGTGACCAAACTGCTGATCTCACTGACGTTTTCCCGAAATGTTTTGGCATCGGTATTCTTGTTGCGGATGATGGCAAGTTTATGTTCGATCAGCGGATGATTGATGATGACCACTTTACTCATTGTTTGTCTCCTTCGATAGCTTCAATCAATTGAACCCGGTGAAGATGTCGCGGGTTATCAGAAAATTCGGTATTCAAGAAAATCTCCACATAGCCAAGCGCCTCTTCAAGCGTATTGGTCCTCGATCCAAGGCACAAGACATTGGCGCGGTTATGCTCGCGAATCGCCTTGGCCGTGAAGGGAGAGTGCGCAATACCGGCAATGACCCCTTTCACTTTATTGGCTGCAATCGACATTCCCTCACCCGTTCCACAGATCAAAATGCCAAAGTCCGCATGCTTGTCTCTGATCGTTTCGGCCACTTTGCGGGCATAAATGGGGTAATCGGTCGGTTCTGCTGATTCAGGTCCCAAATCGATAACATCCATCTGGAGTTTTTTCAAATAATTGATGATGGGTTCTTTGTAGACAAAGCCCGCATGATCGGACCCGATGGCAATTCGCATACGCTGACCTCCTGTTGGCCCGGATAAAACCGATACCAGGGATAATTTACCAAATCAATTATAACAAAACAACGGTTGTTTGACAAACAAAAATAGCCGAATCAATCAGTGATATCTTATTCGATTCGGATTGCTCCTTGACGGAGTGTTTGTCGTGTCAAAAGTTCAAAGACGGTCGACGGTTCTCCTGACAAATCATTTCCACGAACAATATAATCCACTTGGCTTTCGAATTTCAACGCTTCGGAAAACAAAACGACGGGCGGTTCTTTGGAGATATTGAGACTGGTCACCGCCATTGGCCCAAAATGGGTCAAAATCGATAACGCCACTTGGGAATCCGGAATGCGGATCCCAACGGTCTGTCTACCACCGGTTACCAAGTTGGGCACCAAGTCGCTTTTTGGAAAAATGAGGGTAAGCGGTCCGGGCCAGTAGCGTTCAATATAAGGTCTCCCTAACTCGATGTTTTGAACAAGCAATTCGACTTGTTTCGTGTTCGCCGAGAGTAATGCCAGAGATTTTTGTTGTTCGCGATGTTTGATTTGAAAAATTCGTCTTACGGCTTGAGAATCATCGTAAAGACATCCCAATCCATAAACCGTGTCGGTCTCAAAAACAATGACTTTTCCTCGAATATCCTTTGTCAAAAGTTCCGCCAATGAAAGAATCATCTCTCATCCCTCTTTTCAATATAGCTCATGAGTTGCTCACACGAAGATACGATGACAGCAGCACCGGCCTTTACCAATTCCGGCTCATCGCGGAATCCCCAAGTCACCCCAATCGGAGTGAGGCCAGCCGCTGTTGCGGTTTCCATATCGACGGCAGTGTCTCCCACATACAACACTTCATTTTTATTGACTTTCAATTTGGCAATGATTTCATATAGTACCGTTGGATCGGGTTTCAAAGGTTTATTATCCTGATGTCCAAGGACTGCCGCAAACGAATGATTTGGAAAATAATCCTTGATCACTTTCACGGTGTCCTGATGCGGTTTGTTGGAAAATACTACTGTTTTGATTTGTCGATTATGACACTTTTCCAATAATTCCCGGATTCCGATGTAAGGTTGGGTATTTTTATTTTTCCATTGATCATAATACTTTCGATAGCTCTGAAGAACACTTTCGACCAATTTAGAATCCCCGTTTTGGGCTCTGAGAGCGCGGGTTGTCAGTTGTTCTACACCATTACCGACAAAATAACGGTAATCGTCAAGAGCATAGGGAGATAGGTGGTGGTCGATCAACGCTTGATTCATACTGAGTGCGATATCCGCTAGCGTGTCGAGCAGCGTCCCATCCAAGTCAAAGATGATAGCTTTTATGTTCATTGTCTCTCCTTAAATCGATCGTTGATTGGTTACTAATAGAACGGGCTTAAAACTCATTCGATGAATGGGACAAGGTCCGTAACGCTGAAGCATAGCCAAGTGTTCCTTTGTCGGATATCCTTTGTGTTTGGCAAAGCCATATTCCGGGTATCGGACCGCCCACGCTTCCATCAGCCGATCGCGAGTCACTTTGGCCAAAATGGATCCCGCCGCAATCGACATGCTCCGACTATCGCCTTTGACTAATGACATCACCAAAACGTCCAGTTCGGGTAATTCCATGAAATCGGACAAGACCACATCGGGAGCGATCGTGAGCTGGCGGATCGCCTGCATCATCGCGAGTCGCGATGCTTCCAAAACGTTGATTTGATCAATCGTTTCGGGGGAGACAATAGCGACTGCTGATGCGATTGCCCACTTCTTGATTTCTTGAAATAATCGTTCTCTCATGGAAGAACTTAGTTTTTTTGAATCATTGAGTCCATCAATCGGATGCTTGGGATCTAAAATAACTGCCCCAGCGACGACCGGACCGGCTAACGGTCCACGACCGGCTTCGTCCACTCCACAGATGAAGTGATATCCTTTATCGGTTAGTTCCTTTTCAAATTGATCGAGCATCGTCGACAGTCTCCAAACTCAAAGGTCCAAACTGATGATGGCGCAGATCGTGTAAAAACAGGCGATAGACACGTTCATAATCGATTTGTCCGCCCGAAAGCAGACAGCCGCGATTCTGACCGATGGCATCGAGTAAAGCAATCGGATCATCCTCCGCTTTCACCACCAGATCGTAACGTTCCTTCAATCGTTCAGGGTAGCGATTGATCATCCACCGAAGTCCCTGAATCACGACCTCGTCTAAGGGCAATAACTCATCTTTGATCGATCCTACCAGCGCGAGATGGATTCCAACCCAAGCCGATTCGAATTTTGGCCATAATACCCCGGGATTGTCAATCAACTCCAAGCCGTTCCCGGCTTTCAGAAACGTTTGGGCCTTGGTAACTCCCGGCCTATCCCCCGTCTTCGCTTTGACTTGTCCAACCAAGCGATTGATCAGTTGGGATTTCCCGACATTGGGAATTCCGACGACCAAGGCGCGAATCGGCCGTTCTCTCATGCCTTTTTTCGCTTCTTTCTCCCGATTGGAAGCCAAACTTTTTTTTGCTTTGTCCAATATGGGAATGAGCGGATTTTCCGTCAATGAATTTATAGCGAGCGCTTGAAACCCTAATCGATCATAGAATTCCAAGAATTTGCGGGTTTCCCGAGGATCTGCTAAATCTGCTTTGTTCAATAATATCAATCGAGGCTTTGTTTGAATCAGTTCAGCCAATAGCGGATTTGCCGATGATAAAGGAATTCGGGCATCCCGAAGTTCAAACACAATATCGACCAGTGGCAGTTTTTCTTTGATCAACCGCTTGGCTTTGGCCATGTGGCCGGGATACCATTGAATTGTGGGCATTCGCATTCCTCCTTACTCTAAAAATCCGGATTTTGGAAACAACACTTTGCCTAATAAATCCTCTTCAGACACGAGTCCGAAATACCGAGAATCGTTTGAATGATCCCGATTGTCTCCCATGACGAAATAAAACCCGGCGGGGATGATGCCATCATACGGAAGGAATCCAGGATGAATATCGGCTTCAACCACATCTCCATTGACATTCACCCCGTCCAAACTCACAATCAAGTGGTCGCCTTCCTCAGCAATCAACCGTTTGATCAATTTATCTCCGCGGGAAAAAATGATGATGTCTCCCTTTTCATATTCAGGATCAAAATGATAAATGAGCACCCG
>JAAYZB010000103.1 GCA_012515085.1 Acholeplasmataceae bacterium | reverse complement strand
TTGTTATGAGAATCACCATTTTAACCTTGTTTCCTGAGATGTTCTCGGGTGTTTTGTCGGAATCCATCATCAAACGGGCACTTGCTGATAATATCGTCGAGATAGTACTGGTGAACTTCCGTGACTATGCTAAAAACAAACACAAACAAGTAGACGATACACCTTATGGCGGGGGACCGGGTATGGTATTGTCTATAGAGCCAATCCATGCGGCATTAGCCTCTTTGCCAGATGCAAACACAGCCGTCAAGGTTTTATTGACACCACAAGGAATTCCTTACCGTCAGGAACACGCCAAAGAGCTCGCCTTGACCGATCACTTGATTTTGATTTGCGGCCATTATGAGGGCTTTGATGAACGTGTTCGTTCGATGGTCGATCGGGAAATCTCGATTGGTGATTATGTGTTGACCGGCGGTGAAATCCCGGCTATGGTATTGATCGATAGCATCATTCGGCTATTACCAGGTGCAATTTCCTGTTCGGAATCAGTTCGGGAGGATTCGTTTTATGATGGCATGTTGGATTACCCTCAATACACTCGCCCTTATGAGTTTCAGGGACAAAAGGTTCCAGACGTGTTGATCAGTGGAAATCATCAGGAAATTGAGAAATGGCGCCGTTATGAAGCAAAAAAAAGAACCCGCGAACGTCGGCCGGACCTCCTTAAAAAACCAGATGAAAAAGATTGATTTAGGTTGGAATTTATGATATAATAACTTCCGCTGTGAGAATCAGCCATACCCCGGATATTCCGCCGGCATCATGCCATGAATACCGGAAAAACAAAGGAGTTGACCACCATGTCGCAGCAGATCATCCAGAAAGTAACCGAATCATTCATCAAAACGGACATTCCCGAATTTCGTCCTGGAGACACCGTCAAAGTATCGGTGAAGATCAAGGAAGGCAATCGGGAAAGAATCCAGGTATTCGAAGGCCTTTGCATCAAGAAACAAGGCGGAGGCGTCAGTGAAACCTTTACGGTTCGAAAAATTTCCTATGGCATCGGTGTTGAAAGAACTTTTCCAGTTCATGCGCCGATCATCGACAAGATTGAAGTCGTTCGTCAGGGGAAAGTCCGTCGGGCACATCTCGGTTATATTCGCGGGTTGTCCGCCAAAGCTTCCAGAATCAAAGAAAAGAGATAGTTTGAAAAAGGGCAATGTCAAATTGCCTTTTTTTATGGCGCCGCAACGTCTAACGCACACTCAGAACATCGCAGTCCGGAGGAGATTGTAGTTATGACATCAGAAACACATGAAAAGTTTTCATAATTCACCCATTTTACGGGTTATCCATTGAAACCTTTTTCATTACATGCTAAAATAGATTGACAATCAGAAAGAAAGGATTGCGATCGAACATGAACAAAGCAACCATTTACAATGTCGCCTATGCGGCCAATGTATCATTGGCAACCGTATCGCGGACATTAAACAACCCACAAAAAGTCAAACCGGAAACCCGTGAACGGGTGCTTCGGGTCATCAAGGAATTGGGTTACAAACCCAATGCATTTGCTAAAGGACTCGCCAGCAAGAAAAGCACCACCGTCGGCGTCATTGTTCCGGATATGTCCCGGGCATCCATTGCCGAGATGCTGAACGGAATCGCTGTTGAAGCAAGAAAATATGATTACTCCTTATTACTATATGTGCTGAAAAATGAAAAGGTTGAAGAAGCAGAAATGCTTCGGGAAGTGGTCGCCAGTCAAGTCGATGGCATTCTTTACATGAATGATGAAATCAATGAGGAACAGTATGCTCTTTTGAATACCATTCAAGACGATTACAAAGTTCCGATTGTACTGGCCAATACACTTTATCCTTATGACAATAAATTGGTCACAATCTGCATCGATTATTTTAAAGCTGCTTATGAAGTGACCAATCGGTTGATCGAAGAAGGAAGACAACATATTTACCTGTTAACAACGGCAAGAAAATACATGGTCAATGATTTGAAAGAAGAAGGCTATCTCAAAGCGATGAAAGAAGCGCGCTTAACGCCCAGAGTCGTCCGAACAAGTGGGGACATTTCCGTCAATACGATCCATTTTGACGAACTGTTCAAGGAGCCGGGCATCCAGATTGACGGCGTCGTTGCCGTCCGTGATTCGATTGCCGTCTCCTTTGTGAACTCAATCATTGAACGCAGCAAAAAAGTTCCTGATGATATTTCCGTTTACGGATTTCAAAATACCAAATATGCCTCTTTATCGCGGCCCAAGTTATCGTGCGTAGATATCCCGATCATCGATATTGGCGCCAAAGCGATGGCACTCCTCAAACAAGAAATCGATGGTGAGACCGTCGATGTCAAATTCAATGTCCTTCCGCATAGCATTATTGAACGACAAACAACTAAATCCAGCGTTGAATAAGTAAAGTAGGGCAATGGAAGAGAAACGTAGAGATCCGGCGGCAGGTGAAAGCCGGAGTCTTCCTTAGACTGAATTACACTTAGGAGCTTCTGTGAAAGCAGACGGTGAATCCGTTATCTTGTCAAGTGCACTAACAGTGAATTAAGGTGGTACCACGGTTTGATCGATCGTCCTTTAGCTAGGGCGATCTTTATTTATTTGAAACGAAAGGATGAGAAAATATATGAGTTTGTTTCAGGATTTCAAATGGAGAAATCTCTTTTATGATGTCACTGATCCCGAGTTGGAAAAAGCTTTGGAAAATGAAAAAATGACATTTTATATGGGTGTTGATC
>JAAYZB010000102.1 GCA_012515085.1 Acholeplasmataceae bacterium | reverse complement strand
GAGTCAAGACGGTTGTATTATGATGCGCCAATGTTAAAAAAAACGACATTGGATAATGTCGCGAAAGTATATTTTCGGAATGGCTATCAAGGCATGGAGAAATATGCGACTCCGTGCCTGCATCCGGAGATGACTGGGCTGGGTCCGTGCTATATTGAAACCGCTGAATTTGATCCTTTACACGATGACGGAATTTGCTTTCATCAACAATTGCTCAAGGCCGGGGTCGCTAGTCGTCTTCTGGAGACGAAAGGAACGGTTCATGGATATGATGTGATTAGAAAGAGTCCCATTGTTATGAAAAGCGTCAAAGAACGTCATGCGTTTATCCGCGAAATGTTGACACACGACTTGCTTCAAGAATGATATTATGAATTGAAATTTAAAACGGCAGTCATCGGGACACCCGATCTCTGCCGTTATTTCTTTCAGCCTTGCGTTTGGAATCGTTTCCGATAGGACACCGGGGTCGTCTGCGTGATTTCTTTAAACACTTCGGTGAAATAGCTTTGTGAACAAAAATCCAACGATTCACTGATATCCGCAATCGACATTTGTGTGTACTTTAGAAGACGGATGGCTTGTTGAATTTTTTGTGATTTCAAAAAGTGATTCAAGGGAACTCCTATTTCTTTGGCGAAAAGCTGCGAGAAATAAGAACGCGAAAGATTGACGTGATTCGATATTTCCTCGAGTGAAAGGGACCGATGCGTATTGGCTTCGATGTAATCAATCGCTTTTTTAATTGCCGGGGTATATTGTTTTCGAATCTTGAATTCCTCAACACGATTGGTAAAACCGATCGCCATTGTTTTGTATAGATTGATATATTCATTACGCGAAAGCAGGTTTTCAGCATACTTGATAAATGTGACCCCGATGGATTCTACATCCGCATATGACAAAACGCTCTTTGATGCAGCTTGAGCGAATAGAGTTGTCGCTGCAACGAATCGAGCAAAGTTTTCATGCATATCCATTCCGACCAACTTGTCATAAAGTTGGTCATTGTTGGTTAAATCAATCATTTCTTTCGAGTTCCCTGCTTCCAAAGCCGCTAGGATCTTTTCATAATATTCTCTGTCTACCAAATGAGATTGATACGGATTGGTTTTATCGACGGGAGTGATGTCTCGATCTGAAAGTGCCGGTGATTCAATGATCATTTTGTGTTTGCTGATGTTTTGGAAAGGACATTGGCGTTCGACCAAAGAAAAGTGAAGCATTTCTATGGAGTTTAGGAAACGGGCTTGTGACATTTGCGGAAGGATCCGCACGAATTCCGTGACTTTATCAATCGGGAAAAGCGAGTAAAAAGATAACAACGAAAAATTGGTTTCTGAAACTGGTTTCATGGAAAGCACCGGTCCAATCAGGAACCGATAATTGATTTTTCTTATCAAAATATCAAAGATAAAATATAATTCAAACCCATTATAAACGACAAATAATGGACAAGTCAGATGATCTTCGATTTTTTCGATATGCTTAAAGATAGAAATCGTAGATAATTTTTTGGCTCCATACGAACAATACACCACATTTTTATTGTCCGCAATGACACAAGAGGGAATGTACGAGAATTTTGAATATAGATCGATTTTTGTAAGTATGCTTGTTAACGTCATGGTTATCACCCGAAAAAAAGTATACCATAAAAACATGGTATTCCAAGAATAAAATGATAGAAATAGATATTTTATATGAAAGATGAAAATGTTCATTTTTTGTGCTTTTCATTTGTTTTAAGGTGAGTTTATAATGATGATTATTATAACAAATTTTGGAATCCCAGTCGATTTCCAATCTTTTTATTTTTTCAAGGAAAAAATGCGCTCTCTCGTGAGTGATGTTATGTTATAATATAAGATAATGAAAGCGTTTTAATGACATTGGAGAAGGAGCCAATCACCCAGATGACAAAACGTAAAGAATTACCCGAAACAATCACAATGATGGCGGTCACTAAAGAAAAACCCGAACCCGGATTCACGTACAAAAAGAAACAATTATCAACTTTACTCGAAGATAATGAGGTGTTGATCAAAGTTCTCTCCGCATCGTTTTGTGGAACCGATTACCATATTTATACTTGGGATTCGTGGAGTCAACACCGAATCAAACTTCCACTTACGGTTGGACATGAACTTTGTGGCGAAATTATCAAGATTGGGAAAAAAGTCTCGCGAGTCCAAATCGGAGATGTGGTTAGTGCAGAAACACATATCATTTGTAATGAATGTGAATTCTGCTTAAGAAATGAAGGGCATATTTGTAAAAACACGAAAATTATTGGAGTTGATACCGACGGTTGTTTCGCTGAATACGTCAAAATACCGGAAGCAAACTGTTTCGTTAATGATAAAAATCAAGATTTATTGCTGTTGTCAATTCAAGAACCTCTGGGTAATGCAGTTCATACGATGATGCATTTCCCGTTAAAAGATAAAACCGTAGCCGTTCTTGGCTGTGGTCCGATCGGCTTGATGGGAGTGGACATCGCCCAAGCGGTTGGCGCAAAACAGATCATTGCGATTGAAGTGAATGAATATCGCCGGAATCTTGCCAAAAAACTAGGCGCAACGGATATCATCAATCCCATCACTCAAGATGTATATCAGGAAATCATGCGAATCACTGATAACGCTGGTGTCGATGTCATCGGCGAGTTTTCAGGTAATAAAATAGCGATTGAACAAGCTTTTAAATATTTGAAACCGGGAGGTGGAATCTCCATGTTGGGGATTCCCTCAGAACCAATCGAACTCGACTTCGCAAACGATGTGGTGTTTAAAGGAGTTCATATATATGGTGTTGTTGGTCGGCGAATCTATGAAACGTGGGATCAGATGAAAGCATTGATTGCATCCAAAAAATTGCATCTGGATCAGTTGGTCACGCATCGATTCCCTTTGTCCAGTATCAAAGAAGCCGCTGATCTCATGGGATCTCGTAACTGTGGCAAAATAATTTTAATCCCTTAAAAGGAGGACATATGAAAAAACTAGCGTATATCGACACCTTGGTTGATGGATTGAAAAAAGAAGGTGTATACCGAGTATTACCCATCAACTATGGTCCATGCTCCAATGTCATCGATTTGAATCATCGGTCAGTAGTCAATTTGTCATCCAATAATTATCTGGGTCTCGCCAATCACCCAAGAGTCAAGCAAAAAGCAATTGAAGCGATTGAAAAATATGGGGTTGGTGCCGGAAGCGTACGAACGATTGTTGGCAATCAAGACTTATTGGAAACCTTAGAAAATTTGCTGGCAGAATTCAAACAAGAGGAAGCCGTTGTTTGCTTCCAATCGGGGCTCACGTGTAATTTGGGTACGATTCCAGCAATTGTCCAACCGGGAGACTTAATTATCAGCGATTCGTTGAATCATGCATCGATCATTGATGGGGTCAGGCTTGCAAAAGCGGATAAAGCAGTATACAAACATTCGGATATGATCGATCTGGAACGAATTTTGAAAGAGAAAAGAGAACAATATCATCAAGTGATCATCATCAGCGATGGTGTTTTTTCCATGGATGGTGATTTGGCGAAATTGCCCGCAATCGTTAAATTGGCGGAACAATATAACGCCTTGGTATACGTCGATGATGCTCATGGAAGTGGTGTTCTCGGTCATTCAGGACGAGGAACAGTTGATCATTTTGGCTTGCACGGGAAAATCGATTTTATCGTTGGCACCTTATCTAAAGCGATTGGCGTCGTCGGAGGTTATGTTGCCACCAAGAAGAACGTCAAAGAATGGCTATTGCATCGCGCCCGTCCCCTTTTGTTTTCGACAGCCATACCGCCAATGGCACTTGGCGCAATCATTGAATCCGTTAAAATGTTGATGGAGAGTGATGAATACACGAAGAAACTCTGGGATAACGCCCGATACTTCAAGCAAGGTATGCATGCTTTGGGATTTGATATCGGCCACAGCGAGACGCCAATCACTCCCGTAATGATTGGAGAAGAAGCAAAGACCATGGCGTTTTCCAAGGCATTGCTTGACGAAGGGGTATTTGTTTCGGGAATCGTATTTCCGACAGTTCCCTTAGGCACTGGCAGGCTCCGGGTAATGATAAGCGCAATGCATGAGAAAAAGGATTTGGATTTTGCCCTTGAAGCATTTGCCAAAGTCGGTCGACGGATGAATATTATTTTGTAAGCTATATTTAAGAGTGTTTTTCATTAAATTGCGACTGCCATATGAAGGAGAAATGGATATCATTGGACAACAAACCATCATTTGCTGAATTATATGATCAGTTGTTTCCCTTAAATAGAGAAACACTGATTTTTTTGAAAAACAATTTACCCACAGGGAATATTTTGGATATTGGTTGCGCTACAGGGGCCTATTTGTTAGAATTGGAACGAGATGGCTATCAAGGAAAAGGAATTGATCTCGATCCGGAAATGATCAATATCGCCAAACAGAAAGCCAAACAAAAAGGTTTGAATTCCAAGTTTATGGTGGGGGACATGAGTAATTTTCACCTCAGTATGGAGGTCGATGGACTCTATTCTATCGGAAATACCCTCGTTCATGCGGTAAATCTTTCCGTTGCAAGAAAAGTGGTTCATAACTTCTATCAGGCTTTAAAACCTGGAGGCAAATGTCTCATCCAAATCATCAATTACGATCGGATTTTTGATCAGCAAATCGATCATTTGCCAACGATTATAAGGCCAGGAATCTTTTTCGAACGGTTGTATCAGTTCAAGGAAGGAAAAATCAGTTTTCAAGCAAGGATTACGTTGACCGAAACAGAAGAAGTCATCTCACATACGGTTGATTTGTTGCCAATTCGCTTTAACGAGATGATATCGCTATTAGAATCTGTTGGTTTTCGAAAGATCCATACTTGGTCGGGTTTTTCTAAAGATCCCTTCAACCAAGATCAAAGCCTTCAATTGGTTATCACTTGTCAAAAATAGATCATTTGATCGACAAACTAGATAGGTAAAGGTGCATGAAGAAGACAGACATCAAATGGATTCGGTTGACATTCCGGCTAATTCTTATCATTGGCTGTTTATCCGGTGTGTTGATGAATATCCTCTTTCAAAAAAATTTAATCCGATCGCTCTCTTATTTCACTGTTCAAAGCAACTTATTTGTCCTTGCGATCATCACGATCGAAACGTTGAGAAAAGCCCCTCCAGGGAAGCTATTTATGATGGTTAAGACCGGTGTTCTGATGGCGATTATGACGACATTTGTCATTTACCATTTGGTTTTATGGCCGACGTTGTCAGTCACGCCTGAGTATGATTTTCCTTTTCATATCGATTTTCTTGTGCACACATTCACTCCGATCATGATGCTAGTTGACTATTTTTTATTCAGCCCCAAAGGGTTGCTTCGCACCCGTGAAATTTGGGCGGTTCTGGTAATCCCGGTCCTTTATTTGCTATATATCAATTTATATGCCGCTTTGGGTGGAACGTTTGAATTTGCTGGTGAGATCAATCGATATCCGTATTATTTTTTAGACATTGATCGAATTGGTTTTTGGACGTCATTTGGCTATATCTCGCTATTGGCAGGATTACTCCTGATTGGTGGAGTCGGATTGTACTCATTAGATTGGCGCTTAGGAAAAATCAGTCAACATATCGTGGATGGTAAGGGAAGTGAAAATACCGAATGACTTCAAAAAGAACCTTTTGGATGATCATTGGTCTTTCTTTTTCCTATATGATTCTTTCGTTTCCAGTCTTCTTCATCATTGGTGATGGCCTGCATATTATGCTGGCATGGAACATCCTGCTTGCGACGATTCCCTATTTAATTGCCTTTGTCATTGCCAACAAAAAGATCAGAAATCGTTGGTTGATCTATGGAATGATCTTGATATGGGTTTTATTCTATCCCAACGCCTTTTATGTGATCACAGACTTGATTTATCTTGATCAAGCGGATTTTATCTGGCAAAGCGGTTTCGATCATCCGATGGATTACCTTCAAAACATGGAAGCTTATTTAAAGCTATTTCACATTATCTCTGGCGCATTGATTGGTATTGCGTTGGGAGTAATCAGTTTGGAGTCGATTCGTCAACACCTGCTACTCCCCCTGATGAAACGCACCCAATGGCTAGGAGTGCTGATCATTCTTTTTTGTTCTGCAGTTGGAATCTATATTGGCCGTTTCTTTCGTTTTAACTCTTGGGACATCTGGAAGTTTCCGGAAATCCTCCGTGAATTTTTCTCGAATTTTTCCTGGTTTACTGTGTTTTTCATCGTCGCATTTGTCGTAATTCAACTGCTGTGTTACTTGCTGTATTTCTTCATTCAAAAAGATAAGCCTATGAATAAAAAAGAAAAAAACTCAACATCCAGTTGAGTTTTTTTCAGAGTGTAGACAAAATGACCTTAGTGGAAAAGACTAAAGGTCATTTTTGTATTTTTACGTGTTTTTTTGAAGATTTCAAGGATGAAAGCTGAAAAAGTGACGGATAATTTGGCTAGAACCT
>JAAYZB010000101.1 GCA_012515085.1 Acholeplasmataceae bacterium | reverse complement strand
TTAGATATGTTTTTCGAATTGATTAGATTTTTCAAAGCTTCTTCAGCGTTGGCGATCGTAAATTTGTAGTCAAAAGCAGTACAATAGAAAAGAACGCGCTTTAAAGCTCCTTCCAATTCCCGGACGTTATTGTCAAAAATACTGGCGATATAATCTAAAATACTTTCCGGGATCAAGTCTGGATCACTGGTTTCGGCTTGTAGTTTCTTTTTTAAGATCAATATTCGATGTTCTAAATTTGGGCGATTGATATCCACGGATAATCCCCATTCAAAACGGGACGTCAACCGCGACATGATCTCATATAGTTCAGAAGCTGGACGATCGGATGTAATCACTATTTGCTTGTTGCTTTCTTTGAGTTTTTCAAAGATTTTAAAAAACTCCAATTGAGACTGAGTTTTTCCGGATAAAAATTGAATATCGTCCACGAGTAAAATATCGACATTTTCATATTTTTTGGAAAAATCATCAAAGGCTTTTTTTTGAGCTGCTTTGGCGTAATCTTCGATAAATTGATCGGTTTTGACATATAAAACCTTTTTATTGACATCGTTTTCGATGATGTAATTACCAACACATTGCATCAAGTGGGTTTTTCCTAAACCGACATCACCAAAAATATAAAGTGGATTGGCAACAACTCCAGGTTGATCGGCTACTTTCATCGCCGAGGTATATGCCAACCGGTTACTGGAACCAACGACGAAATTATCAAAAGTATAAGAGTTATTCAAACCGGTCTTGTATTTAGACTCCAGATCCGGCTCCGGAACATTGATTTCATAACTCGATGTTTTGGCGATTTCTTCTGCCGCCTGTTCTTTGGTAATAATTTTGAATAAGTGCTTTTCCGGAAGGTACTCGTTCAACATCGCATTCAACCGATTCAAATAGAACGATTCAATCTTACTTTTAATAAACGAATTCGGTGAAATCAAATAAATCGTGTTATTAATAACCTTAAAAACGTTGGAAATACCAAAAAAATGTTCGTTATAAACATCGTCATCCAAAGTCATCTGTAACTGGTACTTGATTTTGTCCCAGATTTTTTGATATTGTTCCATCCACTGATCCCCCACATCTTAAACTTACTATATCATAGACATTCAAAATACACACACTTATTTCTCCACAAAAAATGTGGATAACTGAGATTTGATTTTTTTAATCCACGGTCGAAATGTGGAAAACTTATCCCATAAACTGGCGGAGATTGAGACTTATCCCCATTTTGTCAGACCAATGATTTCCACCGGATTGTGGAGAATCTGGATAACTCACAATCATCGCTAAATGGCGCAAAGTGAAAAAGTGGACAAAAACCGGATCTAAGCGGATTGCAATGGAAATTTGTTGACATAAAACTGAAAATCCCGTATAATGATGTAGCATGGTTTTTGGACCTGATTTGGAGGAATTATAATGAGTAGAACTTACCAACCGAGTAAAATCAAACGCGCAAGAGTTCATGGTTTCAGAGCCCGGATGAAAACAGCTAATGGACGAAAAGTATTGGCGCGAAGAAGAGCTGCCGGCCGCCAAGTATTGACTGTATCCGACCGCTAAAAATCAAATAGCATCTCACCCATATATATTTGAACTTGAAATCACCGGAAGAATATATTTTGGTGATTTTTGTTTTTTATCAAGGGGGCTTCTTGTGAAAAAAGCATATCGGATCAAAAAAAACAGTGAAATTGAATCATTGATGAAACAAAGGCAAAGCGTTGGCGATGGGTTTTTTGCGCTTTATCATATTCGAAACAGCCAACATGAGCATTTTCGCTATGCCATCAGTGTTCCTAAAAAATTTGGGTCGGCAATCGCACGCAATCAAGCAAAACGCCGAATCCGGGAGATTGTTCGCAAACTGACTTTACCCAACAATGTCGATTTCTTTGTTGTGATCAAGCCAAAAGCGAACACGTTGAATTTTTGGGAAATGAAAGAAATACTTTACAAACTATTCGCACGCGCGAAAATAATAGAAGGATAGGACAAAATGAAAAAATCCAAAATACTGATTTTCCTGATTGCCATAAGCTTTATCTTCACGCTCTCTGCTTGTGGTTCAAAAAAAGGCGAAGCATCTTTTGCCAATTTTGAAAGCATTGTCGTATTATCCACCGAAGCCGGTGCTCCAGAAGCCACAACGTACAATGGGCTGATAACCTTGATGGGAGTTCCAACGGATTCGACCAACTATAGTACCGTAGAAGAAGACGGGTACTTGGTTTGGGAAGATACCGAGGAAGGGTATTACGTCAAAGTTGTTCTTGAGGACAACAAAGTCGTTGAAAAAGAACAAACCGGACTATATCGAAGCGTTTATGAACGACCAATCGGCACGAAAACTGGCGTTTGGGAATGGATCATCAAGATGATCGGATATTTTACGTATTATGCCAGCAACCTGTTTGGGCTATTGGGGGATCATTATTTTTATTGGATTGGTTTATTGCTCATGACGCTCCTCATTCGGACGTTGGGCTGGCCGATTTATGCCAAAAGCAATGATATGACTTTGAAAATGCAACTCGCCCAACCCGAAATCAATCGAATCCAGGAAAAATATCGGGGAAGAACCGATCAAGCATCGCAACAACGAATGCAATTGGAAACAATGGAGCTTTACAAGAAATACAAAATCAACATTTTTGGCTGTTTGATGCCGCTTTTACAGATGCCAATCTTTATCGCCATGTATCAGGTAGTCCAACGCTTTCCACTTGATACCAGCGTTTTTGGAGACGCAACGGTCAACACCGGATTCCTTTGGACGGATTTGATGAACAAATCCTTATTGCCCAACTTGCCATTGGCACTGATTGTGGTTGTCACGATGTTCTTAAGTAACTGGTTGATGCAACGACGCACTAAGATGAATCAAAAACACAACCGCAATATGGATGCAAAAGCGCAACAAAGCCAGAAAATGATGAAATTCATGATGTATTTCATGATGCTTATGATGGGTTATATTGCGATCGGCAATGCAGGAATCGCGTTCTACTGGATTATCGGGAACTGCTATCAATTATTCCAAAGTTATATTAGTCAACGCGGATCACTCAAACGCCAAGAGCAGTTAAAGAGCAAATTTTAGGAGATGAAATCTATGAAATCGATTCGGTTTGAAACGAAAACCCTCAGTGATTCCACCATCCGGTATGCAGCAAATGAACTCCAAGTGAATAAGGATTATATTGATTTGCAGGTCATTGAGGAGAAACGCAGTATTCTGGGTCTCAACAAAACTTATATTGTGGAAGCCTCCATCAAATTCGATATTTTTAAAGATGGGATCCAATATTTACAAACCATCTTGACCGCCATGGAAATAGACGCGATCGTAGAAGCGAAACTTGGAGAAGACCGTCAAATCATTTTTTCAATCAATGCAGCTGAAAACCCGGTATTGATTGGTAAAAACGGCAAAACGCTGGAAGCGATCCAAACGATGATCAAGAATTATATCGGGTTATATACAGAAGAACCTTATGTGGTTTTGGTCGATATTGGCGGCTATAAATCGCAGCGAAAGAAACAGTTAGAGATTTTGGCAACCAAAACCGCGAAAGAAGTTGCCAAATCGAAAGTATCGGCGAGACTAGGCAAAATGAACGCTTATGAACGCCGGGTGATCCATA
>JAAYZB010000100.1 GCA_012515085.1 Acholeplasmataceae bacterium | reverse complement strand
TCGATAGTGAAGACAATCCTTATCTGGTCAAAGACCAAAACGGAACCGATGACCTTTATCAAAGCCTTGATCTCGTGAGACTGTCATTCCAGGCAGCCGCCGGAGTGGATCTATATATGGATGACATCGTTGTCAGGGAAGCAGAATAAGGATACGATTGGAACGCGTTTTGTTTTGACACAAGCCAAAAAAAATCTGATCAATAAGTAACGAGATGTCATTACTAGGAATCTACATCTCGAGTTGGCAAAGATCCGGTTCGAATACTCAAGGAAATACTTGATATAGCAGATCAAACCACCGGGTCTTTGCCAACACCGTTTTACGGAAACTTTATTTTATAACGATCAAAATCAAGGGTTGATTTGACGACAGGAGGATTTATATGAAAAATCTGACTAAAAAATTCATCATTTTTAGTTTGTTAGCAATCATGGTGTTTTTACTTGGAATTGGAACAATCTCAACAGTATCAGCTGTTACAGAAACAACGGAAGCCATCACCACGGCCGAAGTAACGACCACTGAACCACTCACCACTACACAAGTTCCGACTACAGAAACTCCGACCACCGAAGCCATCGTTCCACCGACAGGATTCGCCGGCGCAGAGGATCCATCATTATATACAGACAATTTATTGCCGAATACGACATTTGACTTGCCGCTATTTGCCAAAAATTATTCGACTGATGTGTGGTATTACCTGAACAGCAGTCAAGGAGTCAAGGCTCAATTGGTGTCTGATTATGGTCATAGCGGAGAAACAAGCGTCAAATTATCAGGACGCACCACCAATTACTCGGAACTTCAATCCCGAAGTTTGATGATCTACACAAAACAAGTCTATCGGCTGAGCGGATACGTATCCGCCTTACAACCGACAAAGGGAAACATCTCTGTCCGGGCTTGGGGATTTTGGGATTATTATACAGACATCAATGAACCCCTCAGATACATGAATGCGACTTATTATGGAGAAGTTGGCGATTTCAAGGAAATCGGTCCGGAAGAATGGCAATATTTTGAAATGGACTTCAGCTGGGAATATGATATCGACGCCAAGCATCTCGTGTTGTATATCTATGATAAGGATTCCAAAGAAATCGACTATACCCTGAATACCACTGAATGTACGGATCTGTCGTTGTTTGAATTTTCATTTATGACCGATCCGAGTGATGAAAACTCACTGACGGATCTGTATTTTGACAGCTATTATCTGAGAAATGTCAACAATGAATACATCGACGATGAGGAAAACCCGAATCCTATCACAACGACCGAACCGGATGATAATCCAATCATTGTTACACCGACCACCGAAGCACCCGTTGTGGATGATTCGAATAGTAGCCCTTTGGTGCCAATCTTATCGGCAGTGGGCGGAGTGGTCGTCATTGCGGCTGCAGTCATTCTCTTTATCGTATTGAAGAAAAAGAAATAATGACAATTAAAAAGGAAAAACAGGGTTTTGACAAAAAAATTGTCAATGCTAAAATTACTGAGATTCAAAATGTAGGGAGGACGAGAATATGCTGCTGAAGAATACGAAGGTGCGAATCACGTGGAAATTTATCGGCTTAATGTTGATATCACTTTTCATATTTGGATTATCTGGCTGCGCCGACAAACCAACATTTGTGCCGAAAGAACTGGAGGATGCGGATTCCTATATGTCAGTCTTTTATGTATCGCCTTCTGGTGATGATGCCAACCTTGGCAGTTATGACGCGCCTTTCAAAACCGTCGCGAAAGCTCAAGAAGCAATCCGAGCGGTGAATCAGAATATGACTTCCGACATTGCGGTCGTGCTTCGTGAAGGGACTTATTCTTTGAGTTCTTCATTAAAATTTACCAATGTCGATGGGGGAACAAACGGTCATAACGTGAAATATATGGCCTATCCGGATGAAGAAGTGAACCTATCCGGCGGCGTCAAACTGGGCAATTGGAAAAACGAAGGCAACAATATCTATTCGACCAGTGTTTCCGCAGGCTTTATTCGCAATTTGTATGTGAACGGTGAACGCGCCACCTTGGCAAGATATCCGAATGGAAACACCTATGCTACGGCTAACGAGTGGGACTATGAGAATAGAATAATCCGAGTATACAAAGACGATCTTCATGGAGCCACTGATTTTGAGATGGTCATGTATATGGAATGGTCTGAATCTTTGGTAAACGTTGACAGTGTCTCAATTGATGGGGATATCGCAACGTTGAATTTAGCTCCTTGGGAAGCCGAAGCCATGTTTATTCGCCGTTGGCATGAATTCCAGTATCGGGATGATATGTTTTGTTATTTTCAGAACGCAATCGAGTTCTTGGATAACCCCGGGGAATTCTATTATGACAAACCCGCAGGGAAACTGTACTATATGCCTCGCGAAGGTGAGAATCTGAATACGGCGGAAGTTATCGCACCTGCCCTTACCAACGTGATCAGAATCGAGGGAACCAGTAGCGACGAAAAAGTGTCCAATTTGGCCTTTGAAGGTTTGACGGTCGAATATTCCGCGTTTTCGGATATCGTGGATTATGGTTTTATCGAATTGCAGACCGGACATTACGCGATGAATCGCTTGTCGGGAGCTTCCTTAGGACACGATGTACCGAAGGGACTTGTTCAGGTGGAAAATGCAGAATACATCTCGCTGGAATATTTGACTATCCGGCATAGCGGTGGAACCGGAATCAATTTCCATTCCGGTGTCCGTCACAGCAGCATCCGTGGATGCCGCGTAGACGATACCTCCGCATCTGGTATCATCATCGCTCCGTTTATTGACGGAGTGATCACGAATCAGAACTTGTATCTGCCGATAGATGATGACATTACCTGCAATCACATTACGATTTCCAATAACTATATTACCCAAGCTGGAGTGGAATTTCATCGGTCTGCTGCATTGGTCAATGTTTTGGGATATCAAATTGAAATTGCCAATAACGAAGTGGCTTATAGCAATTATACCGGCATTTCCAATGGTTGGGGCTGGTCACTGAATGAATACGTGCTGAAAGACAATATCATTACAAGAAATCACGTACACCATATCGGTATGATGGGGAACGATTTGGGGGGGATTTATAATTTGAACAATCAACCTCGATCGGAGATCACTTACAACTATATTCATGAGATTGGCAAGACGGGAATGGGACTATCCCCTCTCGCTCCAGCCGATGGTATCTATTTGGATGAAGGAACCAATAACATGGTTGTCAGCCATAATCAAATTGCGTATGCCAATGAAAACACCCGCTTGATTCTCTATCATGGTGCCGGAGAAGATATCGTAGAAGAGAATAATAAGGGTATTCTTCAGGGAGATACCTTGGATCAAGAGATCATTGCCGCTGCCGGCGTCCAAGGAGAATATCGAACAATCTTGGAATATTTGGATCGCCAAGACAACAGTGACATCGTTTTAGGAATCGTCTATGGGAATATGGTCAATGATGAAGCGGGACTTTTCGGTTACAAGATGAAGGTCAATGAAACTGCTGTTTTAGAAGGCTTGGGTCGTTATTATCTCCCAGGGAACCATCAAGAGCATACGTTAACGATTTATAACGAAAACAAGGAAAAAATTGCGTCATGTGTTGTCAACATGGCAACCGATGACAAAGACATGCAGAATTTCGTTTATGCTGATTTTAAAGAGCCTATCACTTTGACTGAAGGCGAGGAATACTATCTTGTTAGCGAGGAATTTGAAGATGGTGATTGGTATTTATCCAATAGTTCTCAAATGTATCTTTCGGAAAAATTTTCGGTTATCGGTATCGCTCGAGGAGAAAACCTTACCTCTGTCAGAAATCTAAACTCTGTATTCGTCGGAATTGGATTGAAATTAGCTTCATCCGATCAATAGTACTTCATTTCTTTCTCCAGGGTCCTTTGTCCGGATGGAGTGGTTGCCCATCCGGGCAAAAAAACCCGATAATACTGAAGATATCACGAACGACCAAATATTTGCTTGACGCTAAGGATGGAATAATGGATAAATTAAAATACCGACAGATTCATTTGGATTTTCATACAGGAGAAAATGTTCTCGATGTTGCGAAGGACTATTCTAATGATGAATTCGCAGAGATGTTGAAAATAGGCCATATCAACTCGATCAATCTCTTTGCCAAGTGCCATCACGGATTGTTTTATTATTTTGACAGCAAATTCACTGTTCACCCGAATCTAAAACAAGATTTGTTACCGATGATGATCGATACTTGTCAGAAGAACAACGTGGATGCGGCTGTTTATATTTCCGCGGGAATTGATGAGGTGATGGCTAATTCACATCCGGAATGGATTTGCCGCGATCGTCACGGAAAGACCATGTGGACGAAAGAATATCTGGATCCGGGGTTTCGGATGCTGTGTTTCAACACGCCTTACTTGGATGTTCTCAAAGCACAGACTATCGAAGTGCTGACCAAATTCAAATCCGCCAAGGAAGTTTTCTTTGATATTTGTGATGAACGAGTATGTTATTGTCCTTCTTGTTTGAAAGACTATGAACAAGCGGGAATTGACTTAGATGATATTGAAGCGTTAAAACAGCATGCAAAGATGGTATATCGTCGATATTATACAGAGATCAATGCGTTAGTTCGGAAAATAAATCCCGAATTGCGGATTTTTCACAATATGGGAAATATCGTCAAAAACAATCCGGACCTGATATATACAAATACTCATGCAGAAATCGAATCATTATCCACCGGCGCATGGGGGTATGATTACTTTCCCCTGAATGTCAGTTATATTCGCCAAACGGGAATGGATATGGTCGGACACGCCGGAAAGTTTCATACCGCTTGGGGAGATTATGGCGGGTATAAACATCCGAACGCTTTGATATACGAAACCGCCCTTCATGTGGCTTTTGGAGCGAAAAGCTTGGTAGGAGACCAATTACATCCTTCCGGGAAGTTCGATCGTTACACCTATGAAAGTGTCGGTAAAGCATTTGAAAGAATCGAGAAACTAGAACCTTGGCTTCAGAATGTGACACCGCTCGTTGATGTGGGAGTCATTTCACAAGATTGCCGGGGGAGAAGTTTCAAACCAACGGGAGATATTGGGGCTAGCAGAATCTTGTTGCAGGGGCATTATTTATTTGATTTGATTGATATGTATTCGGATTTTAGTCTTTACAAAGTGATCATTTTACCCGATACCATTGAAATCGATTCCGCTAATTGCGAGAAGTTCAAAAAATTTTTGGCCGGTGGCGGAAAGTTGTTGGCCAGCGGGCTCTCCGGGACGTTCAAAGGAACATTCGTTTTTGATCTCGGCGCTCGCATGTTGGGCAAAGATCCGCTCAAACCGACCTTCGCTGAGGTTAAAGAAACACTTCAAACGATCCACGATGTAAAAGCGACGATGTATGAGGATTCCTACTTGATTGAATCGACCGGAGATACCTTGATGGCAAAAGTTGAACCTTATGCCAAAAGAACCGTGACGAATTTTTCTTCCCATTTATATAATCCCTATGGCGAAGAAAAACAAGCCGGTGTGACCGAAGGAAAAGATGGCATCTATATTTGCTGGGAGATATTTAAGGACTACTATGTCAATGGTTCTTTATGGGCAAAAGAAATCGTTTTGTCTTTACTGGATAAGCTGATTGGCAAACGCAAGCAACTCGCAACGGATTTGCCAACTTGTGGCATCGTGACTTTATATGACCAAAGCGAGAATCATCGGCTTGTCCAACACCTGTTGTATGCTGTCCCAATCTTACGGGGGAATGTGCAAGTCATTGAGGATATCATTCCAGTAAGAAGTATTCAAAACCGACTTTTGACTGATAAGTTGATTCTTGAAGTGACGCTAGCTCCTGAAGGAAAAATCATTCCCTTTACACAAAATGGGAACAGTGTAACATATACCGTTCCCAAAGTGGATTGCCATCAGGTAGTAATATTGGATTATGAGAGTTGATGTGATGAAAAACGGTATTTTAGAAGAATGCTATTCAACATTAAAAGAATATTTGAAGACCTGCATTGAGAAAACAAAAATTCAAACCGAGAAAGTACTGGCGTTCAAACCTTCCGATGGGTTGTACGACAGTATTTGGCCGGATGATTTCGCTTTTCCAACCATGGTTTCTCCGGAAAGTCTATCAAAAGAAGACTACCAACGAATCGCGGATTTTATATCCGATAGTTGTCAAGGGTTGGTCGTTGTTCCGGATCGAGTCCGATTTGATGGAATGCCGATTATGTCTCCTGGGCCTTTTGGGGAACCGATTAGTTACCGGATGCCGGCGCACTTGCCTTCGGCGTGGGTCCGTCTTCTCATTCACTTGGAAAAACAAGGAGTAACACTGAAAAATCGAGATTTCTGGGCAAAATTGATCGAACGTAGTTTTGAAAATGTTGATTTCAAAGATGGTCTTGTCTATATCGATCCCGAAAAACCATATGTCGGCTTTGCGTATCACGACTGTATCGCAATTTCTGGATATGACTTTTTTTCCAGTATCGTCACGATGAAGGGATTAAGACGTGCGGCTACCTTTTTCCAAAATGATCTTCCCTTGGCCACTCGCGAAAAATGGCTAAGTATGTCTTCAAAGATAAAAAGCAACCTGACGCGTCTTCTTGATCCGAAAAAGAAAGCTTTTTTAGCAGGAAGCGACTCCTGTCGCCAAGTGAATATCTGGGCAAACGGGCTCTATTACGGAGATGCCAATTGCGAAGAAAAACAAGGAATACGGGATTATTTGATCAAACATATGAATCAAATAATCCATCAAGGTTGTACTCGCCAAATTGCAGAAAGCAGGGGTTGGGAAAAGCAGTTGCTCGAAATGCCGATCAATAGTTATATGAACGGTGGCTATTGGCCAACCGGTACCGGCTATATTTTTCAAGCAATCTATGAAACCGATCATGAATTAGGAAAACAATTGTTGCGCGATTTGATTACCGCATTACCAAAATATGAATATCCGGAATGGATCAGTCCAAATGGAATCGTATCCAACGAAAGATACTTTCATATGGCGATAGCAATTCCGATGCTAGCCATTCGTTCAGTAATCGATGGTGGCAGCCTATTTGACTATTTTTAAGTGTTGCGGATTAAGCGAAAAAGGTTGGTTAGAAAATGACAAAAGTGGACTATCAGCGAATTACGTCAATGGTTCAACAGGCTTTTGATCAAGCCGGGATCATTTTAACGGATGAAGAAAGAAACAACATTGAAGTCGCGGATTTCGGGTTGGACGATATTGACAATATCGGCCTTCAACTCGTTACATATGTCAATACCGAACGGGTCTGTGCGAAAGAGTTGGTGTTGTTGCCGCATCAGACTTGTCCGGAACACAAACATGTAGAAACGAACGGATGTCAAGGAAAAGAAGAGACGTTTCGATGCCGGGCAGGAGAAGTGTATTTGTATGTTCCTGGAAAGCAGGATAAGCAACTTCAAGCAATGCTTCCGGACACCGATTTAACGGTTTTTCACGAAGTGATTTTGAAACCAGGCGAACAATACACGCTCTTACCTGATACTTTGCATTGGTTTCAAGCGGGACCCAGTGGTGCGATTGTGTCAGAATTTTCTACGAGAAGTACCGATGAAACCGATATCTTTACCGATATAAGAATCGTTCGAACACCAGTGATTGAATAATAGTTTACCATTAAATATAGAAAAATGAGAACTATCAATGGAGATGATTTTTATGAATATTGCCCAATACATGCCAGTAAAAATTATATTTGGAAGTGGATCCTTGAATCAGCTCGGAGAAATCGCGGCCCAATATGGAAAGTGTGCGATGTTGGTCACTATGCCTTGGGAAGGCGTTCAGAAGCCTGCATTTATCCAAGCGAAAGACCTTTTAGAAGCTGCGGGATTACGGGTTGTCACTTATGACAAAGTGGTGCCGAATCCGACCACAACCACCATCAACGAAGCCTCGATCATCGCTAAGAAAGAACAAGTCGATGTGATGATCGGCTTGGGCGGTGGCTCTTCTATTGATACCGCCAAAGCTATCGCGGTGGGAGCGACGCATCCAGGAGTTGCATGGGATTATGTATATACCGAGAAAAAAACAGCTAATTCATCCGCAACACTTCCCATCATTGCGGTCACCACGACAAGCGGAACCGGATCCCATACGACCAAATATGCGGTTTTCACCAATCCGGATCTCAAAGTGAAATCGACGATTGTCAATGAAGCGGTGTTCCCGAAAGCTGCCATCGTCGATCCGGAATTGATGAGGACCATGCCCGCATTCGTCTCCGCAACGACGGGGTTTGACGCTTTCACCCACGCATTTGAATCCTACACGAATATTCATGCCAATCCTCTTATCGATCAATTGGCACTTGTTTCGATGGAAATCATTGTGAAGACATTGGAGAAAGCGATTGAAAATCCCGATAATTTAGAATATCGAACTCTTTTAGCGACCGCGGATACCTTGTCGGGAATCTGTATCGCCAATGTCGGCACGACACTCCCGCATTCCATCGGCCAGCCAATCAGCGGTAAATGTCCCTGGGTATCCCATGGACAATCTCTGGCACTTGTTTATCCGGAATTTTTAAAATTTACGCAAAGTGCTTGTATTGAAAAATTCGCCAAAGTCGCTCGATTTTTCAATTCAGCACTGGAAAATGTGAGTGATGACATTGCGGCTTCGGAATTAAGCAATGAAGTCAGTGAGTTACAAAAACGAATGAACATCTACACATCGCTCAAGGAACTTAACGTTCCAAAATCAATGATTAACGACATTGTTCGTGATGCGGTGTTGTGTCCGGATACCTATGTGAATCCGCGGATTCCCTCCGCCGAGCAAGTCAAACAAATGCTCGACAATATGTGGGAAACCTCGTAAAAATGACAATGCGAATGTTGAGGGAGACGACTATGATTCAATTAACTAAAAAAGAATTTGCGGCAATGCAAGATCATTCGATTTTGGAACCTTTTGCGACAAAAGAACAAATCGCCGAGATGGTGAAACAAACCATAGAATATGGGTTTAACGCCACCTATGTAGAACCATGTCATGTGGCTTATGCGGTCAAGTGCTCGGCGGGAAAAGCCAAAGTTGGCACCGTCATTGGGTTTCCATTTGGGACGAATGCCAAAGCGACCAAAATCGCTGAAGGAATTCAATGTTTGGCTGATGGAGCCGATGCACTCGATTTTGTGATCAACTATTCGATGTTGAAATCGGGAGAAGTGGATTATGTAGCGGATGAATTGAACGAATTTGTCAAAGTGTTGAAAAGCAAGAATCCCAAAATCGTGATCAAAGTGATCATTGAATGCTGTTTCTTGACTCACGATGAGAAAGTAAAAGCCATTGAAATCGTGGGCGATTCGAAAGCGGATTTCATTAAGACTTCCACCGGAACCGGTTCGGGAGGATGTCGGATTGGTGATATTCGACTGATGCGCAGGGTGCTTCAAGGAAAATGTCAAATTAAAGCGGCAGCGCAGATCACCAATATCGAAGACGCACTTGCCGTGATTGAAGAAGGAGCAACACTGATTGGCGAAAATACCGCGGTCAAACTATTGAACGATTGGGATAAAGAACGGTGGACAAAATAAAAAATTGAGGTTTTTGAGAAACTTGGATTGATTTATCTTTCTGGTTGAAGATTATTTGATGATAAAAAAAGTGCAGCATCACTCTGCTCAAGAGATAATTGCTGCATTTTTTGTAATTTCTGATGATTGGCCATCATTCAACGCTCGACAGTTCGCGCCAATAGAGTCATTAATCTATTGTTAACTACCCTGATGTATCACCGTTTTTCGTATTTTAGCTGGAAAAACAAGTTTTTTGTGAAGACACTGTCATTCTCCAAAAATGGCGATCGTGACAAGGTTCTAAAGAGAAAACAAGATTGGAGTGACGAATATAGAAAAGCCAATATCAAGACAAGCCGGATATTAACAAAAAAAAGAAGGGATGAACAAGATATTTTCCAGAAATGGTTATTTCTTCTTTTCTTCCCTTGATTTGTTTATTCGAAGTGGATTGTTCAGGTCCTTTTTGAATTTGGGAATTGGATCGAATCCCCCTCTTGAAAACGGATTACAACGCAAAAGCCGCCAAATCGTCAGAATGGTCGCAGAGAAAAAATTATAGTTTTCATAGGCATCGATCGCATAGTTTGAACAAGTTGGCTGATACTTGCAGGTCGGATTTTTACCGGAGGTTCCTTGCTGATAAGCGCGGATCCACCGGATGATTAATTTTCGCATGATAATTCACCAGATTCATTGTACCAAGAAGCGATCCTAATGACAAGCAGTCGAAATCCAGACTTGCTTATTTACCAGTGGTTTTGGTTGTGAAGAATTGATTTTTGTGGTAAAATATCAAAATGGTGAGATGATGATAAAGCAAGAAAATATCGAACAGCTTTTCAAAGTGATTGATACCGGCGCTTCGATCTATTCGATAGCGAAGGAAGTCTCCTATTTGGATGGAATCGCGTTGATCTGTGAGGGGATCCTAAATCAGGAGGCCGCTCTTGGTCTTGATTTCGAAAAGTCCCAACAAATCAACCGCTTAATCAAAGAATGCTCCGCTATCAACTATCAAAAAGAAGAGATCCGGAAAGCCATGCAACTCGCGATTCTAAAAGGACTGAAAGCCTCCGGAAGATCGAATGAACAGATCACACCCGACACCTTGGGCATTTTCATTGCCTATTTGGTTCAGAAATTGATTCCAGAGAATCGACCGTTGGTATTGTTCGATCCCTTGGCGGGAACGGGGAATCTTCTTGTAACCGTCATGAACCAGTTGGCTCAAAGTCTGACGGCCATTCTTGTTGAAGCGGATGAGCAAATCGCCAAAATTGCCCGGGTATTCTTGGCAATGCTTGAATATAATGATGATATCTATTGTCAAGATACCTTGACATTCAAACATATTGAAGCGGACATCATGATCACGGACTTTTCTTTTCCAAAAACCACAGAAGAGACAATGTTTCCTTATCAGGTCTTCGATCATCACAAAGAAAATCTTCGAGATGACGCGCTTGTCATCGCGGTGATTCCGGATGCGTTTTTTGATCCAGAGCACCAAGAACGTTTCAAAAAAGAATTACTCGGCGCTTATCGGGCAATCGGCTTGATCCGATTGCCACAGGATTTGTTCTCTCGCCGACATAAAAGCATCCTAATTTTGAAAAAAGGTCCGAATATCAGAGAAGAAAAACCCGCATTCCTGATGGCGGATATCCCCTCTTTTGCCGATCAAGACGCATTTCAACCCGTACTCGAAAAAATCAATCAGTGGTTCAGAGAATCCACATTGCAGAAAGGATAACAGACAATGGCTAAAATAATGGCGGTGAACGCCGGGAGTTCCTCGTTAAAGTTTCAATTACTGGAAATGCCAGAAGAAAAAGTGATCACGAGCGGAATCGTTGAACGGATCGGTCTCAAAGATTCGAATTTCATGATCAAATTGAATGGTGAAAAACAAGAGGAGACCGTCGATATTGCCGACCATGCGGTCGCTGTTCGCATGCTTCTTGACAAACTGATCAATTTAGGAATCATCCAATCATTTGATGAAATCGAAGGCGTTGGCCATCGCATTGTCCATGGCGCAAGCGTCTTGACCAAGTCTTGTATCATCAATGAGAAAGAAATCGCACTTCTCGAAAGCATCATCGACCTCGGACCGTTGCATTTAGGACCAAACTTGACCGGCATCAAAGCCTTCAAAAAAGTACTTCCAAACATCAAACACATCGGCATATTTGACACCGCCTTTCACCAAACCATGCCGGAGGAAGCGTTTATGTACGCCGTCCCCTACGATTGGTATGAACGCTTCCAAGTCCGAAAATACGGGTTCCACGGAACTTCACATCAATACGTTTCCGAACGCGTAGCCAGCTTGATGGGTAAAAAACCTATAGAAGTGAATGTCATTGTTTGCCATATCGGCAATGGGGCATCCATCTGTGCTGTCAAACAAGGTAAATCCGTCGACACGACCATGGGGTTCACTCCGCTTGAAGGAATCCCTATGGGAACGCGTTCCGGCAATATTGATCCGGCAATCATTGAATACATGATGGAGAAAAAAGGAAAATCCGCGAAAGAAATCACGAATATCCTGAACAAGCAATCCGGATACATTGGCGTATCAGGCATCTCCTCTGATTCGCGCGATTTGGTTCGCGAAAGCGAAGCAGGCAATCATCGAGCCAAGCTCGCGATTGAGATTCAGGCAAAGCGGATTGCCGACTACATTGCCAGTTACTATGTCTATATGGGCGGAGCCGATGCAATCGTGTTCACCGCCGGGATCGGTGAAAATGCGCCGTCGACAAGACAAAATATCATTGAACGGATTCGGGTGCTTGGAGCTGAAATCGATTTGAAAAAAAATGAAGTCCACGGCAAAGAGCAACTGATCTCCACGCCGGAGTCCAAAATCAAAGTCTATGTGATTCCCACGAACGAAGAAGTCATGATTGCTCGGGACACGTATCAACTCTGTCATTTATAAAAATAACTAAAACGCCACCTCTCTCGCGTATACTTAAGAAAACGC
>JAAYZB010000099.1 GCA_012515085.1 Acholeplasmataceae bacterium | reverse complement strand
ATATTCGATAATCGGTCACATCTGCGACAATGCCCTGTGTCAAACCCGGATAGCTGTCTTGAAATCGTTTCTTGTTCATCACGGTGATTGGCACCGCTTTTTTTTGAAGCAATTCCGTTAATTCCCGGTTTGTGTTTTCTAGCACCATCGCCCGAAGGATCGGTCGATTCGAGTTTAAAGCTTCCATGACTGGGTTTTTACCATAGACGATCATCGATCCATCATCTCCCTTGTCTTTAATTGTACCATATTCCTCCGCTTTCGTGCTTTGAAAAAGGAGGATAAGCCTCAAAATAAAACTCCGGACTCAACCGGAGTTTTCTTCAATGATCACGATACTTTTACCGATCAGTTCTTCCAACCGCTCTTGTTGGCTTTCCAAGTAAAGATAACCGAGCACGCTTTCAAAACCGGTTGCCTGGTGATAAGTCGCTAAATCAATGTTCTTTGGCTTGTGAGTCGACGGGGCATTTCGTCCCCGTTTGAAGACGGCAAGCTCTTCGTCGCTCAAGCAGGCCATTACGCCTTCTATGGCCATGGCTTGCCCAGAGGCCGACGTGAATCGAATAGCCATTCGATGTAGATCCGCCACTTTTCCAAAACCTTTTTTCATTAGATGTTCGCGGATGCGGAGTTCATAAACCGCGTCTCCCAAATACGCAAGGGAGAGTCCGTTTGCCATGTTCAAAGCAACTCTCGCTTCTGCAATTCTTTTCGAAGTTCATCGGCCTTGGCCCATTCTTTCTTCAGGCGTAACGTCTCCCATTCGGCAAACAACTTCTTTTCGTCGGCACTGAGAGATTTGACACAGACCGGCACACCCAAAATATCGAGCATTGCCCGAAGTTGGTCCACCGTTTTCTTGAGCGTCGCTCCAGAAGCTTTTTCCTTCAAAAAGATATTCGCTTGTTTCGTCAGCCCCCATAAAGCCGTGATGGCGTTGGGTGTGTTGAAGTCCAACTCCATCGCCTCGATAAACTGGGTTTTATATTGCTGGATCATTGCCAGTTCTCGATCTTGGATCGGCGTTTGATCTGTCGCAAGTTCGCTGTTACGAAAAAGCGACTTGATCGTATTTTCCAGTTTTTTCCATTCATTTTCATAAACCGACAAACTCTCAAAACGAAAGTTGATTGGTGAGCGGTAATGCGTCGATAACATAAACAGACGAAACGCCCGCTTGTCCCCGGGAAGATCTTTGACAAATAGTGCGTTCCCTTCGGATTTGTGCATTTCAGCACCATCGATGTTCAATCGGCCATTATGAAGCCAATAGCGCGCAAGTCGATGATGTCTTGATACGATCGCTTGAGCGATCTCGTTCTCATGATGAGGAAAAACCAAATCGCTACCGCCGCCATGAATGTCGATTTCCGAATGAAAGATGGAATCCACCATCACAACACATTCCGTATGCCATCCGGGGCGGCCATCCGAAAACGGCGAGTGCCAGTGGATGCCCGAATCGGTCTTTTTCCAAAGAACGAAATCCAGTGGGCTTTCTTTTCGTTGATTGAGTTCTATCCGCGCTCCCGCTTGAAGCTCATCCAAATTGCGATTGCTCAAATGCCCGTATTCAGCCACTTTCGAAACACGGAAAAAGACATCTCCGTCGACCACGTACGCGGCTTCTTTTTCGACAAGTTCTTGAATGAAATCGATAATCTTATCCATGTATTCAGTGACCCTGGGCTGGATGTAATCCGTCTTACTTCCCAGACTTTCGGCCGCTTCCAAGAACTGTCGGATATAATAATCGCCCACTTCCAGCTCCGTACGCTGTTCTTTTCGGGCGCGTTCAATGATCCGATCGTCCACATCGGTGAAATTGGACGCAAAGCGAACGTGATACCCTAAAGAAGAAAAATACCGGGTGACGGTATCAAAAAAAATCACCGGCCGAGCATTGCCGATATGAATATGATCATACACTGTCGGTCCGCAGACATACATCGACACTTCTTTTTCCCGTTTCGGCACAAAATCTTCCAGCTGGTTCGTATAAGTATTCCAAATCTTCATCCGGCACCACATCCTTCTTTCGTAATATCATTATATGCAAAAATTGGTTGATATTCAAGTATTATCGCCAATCCCACCCGACTCGTTTCCTGAACGTTTTCTCTTGATAGATGCTTGTCAAAGCCCAATTGCCAATGTACAATGGTAGTATCCATCTGCGGGGAGTGACAGAGATGAAAAGAAAAGTGTTCTCAATCATCATTGTATCGCTAATGCTATTCGGTTTGGCTGGCTGCGATCGGTTTCTTGGCTGGATTCAACCATCAACCACTTTATCAACCACCGCCGTCACCACCCTTTCAAGCTCCACCCGTGCTCAGACCACGACAACCTTCAACAATACCATTTATGACCTCTATTTGCTCGCTGTCGAGAGTCTTCAGACCACTCTGACTTATGAAGAATGGTTGGAATCCATCCGCGGTCCCCAAGGTATTCCGGGGGAAGATGGTCGGGAGGTTCGCTTCCAAGTTGCCGATTCTTGGATTTATTGGCAATACGTGGGCGATAGCGAGTGGACTCCTTTATTGTCTTTGTCCTTATTGACCGGACCGAAAGGGGAAGCTGGTGCTTCTTTAGAGTTGGCCGTCATTGACGAAATGTTGAAATGGCGACAAGTCGGAGAGGAAAACTGGCAAGATTTGCTTTCTATTGCCGCTTTGATGGGGGTTGCTGGATCGGATGGACAGGAAGTGGAACTTTCCTTGTCCGCTACCCATCTTCGATGGAAATATGAGACGGATTCCACTTGGCAGGATTTGATCGAACTTGCCTCGCTTCACGGCCAAGACGCCAAAGAAGTGGTGTTGGATGTTATCGATCAATCGCTTCGCTGGCAATATGTGGGCGATAGCGAGTGGACTCCGCTTATTGATTTGGCAACTCTTTCCGGAAGTGATGGCCGGGGGATTTCCTCCGCCGACATCAATTCCCAAGGAGAGTTGATCATTACCTATACCGATGATACCAGCGATAATCTTGGTGAAATTCTTCGACTTCATACCGTCAACTTCAAAGGCTTTGGCAGCTATCTCATTGATTCCAAAACCTATCGTCACGGAGCCGAGATCTCCTATCCGATCCCACCACTCATAAGCGGTTATACTTTTACCGAATGGGATACTACCCTAACGGTTGCAACGGATGATCTGACGGTAAACGCCCATTACGAGATCAACACATATCAAGTCGCTTTTACCAACCAGGAACATTCCATCATCAAAACAGAAACCGTTCCTTTTCAAATGAACGCGACTCCTCCCACTCTTCCCGATTTGCCTGGGTATCGTTTGATCGGTTGGGACCAAGATCTCCACGCAATTGTTGCTGATTTAGTCGTGCATCCTCTCTATGAAGAGATAACCTATACCGCTGAGGAAATTTACGAATTGGCTCGCCCAGCCACTGTGGAAATCGAAGTGTTGGGTCAATGGGGCGATCCGATGAAAATCGGCTCAGGGTTCTTCATTTCCGAAAACGGAGACCTTGTGACCAACTATCACGTCATCGAAGGCGGCTACTCCCTGAACGTTTATCTTTCCGACGGATCGGATCCGCTTGTCGTATCCGACGTTCTCTGGTATGATGAGGTGCGTGATTTAGCCATTTTAAAGGTTGATTCGCCGTCGCTTTTGCCTTATTTGCCTCTCTCGGATCGGTCGAACAAAACCGGCTCCTTGGTCTTTGCCCTTGGCAGTCCGCTCGGGTTGACCGGCTCCTTGTCCACCGGCATCATCTCGACAGCTTCCCGCATCATCAATGATGTGGATTATATTCAAATCACCGCTCCTTTGTCTCCGGGTAATAGCGGCGGGCCCTTACTCAATCATTTCGGCGAAGTCATCGGCGTCAATACCGCCACGTATCCGGATGGTCAAAACTTGAACTTGGCCGTCAATATCGGGCTTCTTGATCAAACAGATTCCAGCCGGGCTACGACGCTTCCGGCACTGTATCAGGATTATTGGAATTATGAAGTGGCCCCCTGGGTCAATCTGAAAACGGAAATCGAGCCCAATAACTTCATGGCCGAAGCCGATGTCCTCACCGAAAACGGCACGACCATCGCGGGAATACTATCCGATAAAGACGATAGTGATTGGTTCGCTTTTTCTCTTTCCACAAGCGTCACACTGACTGCCATCTTGTTTCCGGATGACGCTTTGGATCTCGCATTCTTCCAGCTGGCATTGAAAGACGATACCGGTGCCCTTCTTGCCGAAGAAAGCTTCGGCCGTTTTGACGCCTATGATGTCTTGTTCATTCAAATCGAATTGACGCCGGAGGCGACCGACACTTACTATTTGGTCGTAACAATGAGTGCTGAGGGTGCCGAGGAAACCAATGTCGCTTATGATCTATTCTATCATCTGAATTGAATTGCTTTGACAAGAGAAAAAGAGCTCCCGCAGGAGCTCTTTTTTGGTTTAGCTGTACAGTTGAATTATTACAATTTAACTATATTTGCAGCTTGCGGGCCTCTGGCTCCCTCGACAACATCGAAGCTGACTGCTTGACCATTT
>JAAYZB010000098.1 GCA_012515085.1 Acholeplasmataceae bacterium | reverse complement strand
TTTTAACCGTAGTTTGATGGGTTTCAATTGCTCGGGCAATGGAAGATAATTGCTGATCGATCCGCTTACGAAACTGCTGGTCTTGAAGGTCATATTTTTTTTGCCTGCGGGTCTTGTAAATGTCATTTGCCTGATCGAGTGCTTGTTTTTTTGTCGTATACGCCGTTTGGGCGCTGACAAGATTCGCCTGGTCCGGCTCATAATGCCTGTGAATTTTTTGAATCGCCAGATTCTTCTTCTGTTCAAGAAGCGCTAATGCGTTATCGCGTTTAGTGAGAAGTTCGGCTTCGGCTTGCGGAAATTTTTGCGTTTTTCTTCGTGCGGTTTCCCGAACTGCCAACTCTTTCCAGACATATTTCTTGTCGATTCTATCGAGTGTAAACTGTTTTTCCTTTGTTACTTGGTCGGTGTCGATTGCGGCTCGAATAGCGAGAGGAAGCAAGCGAATTTCTTGCGTTTGGAGCCGATTTTTCCATGATGCTTCTCTCTTTTTCGTTCTTTTTTCTTCGACAATGCGCGCGTAATCTTTTAAAAAGCGTGCTTTTGCTTTCCCTCTTTCCACTTGACTCATCCGGAAGGTGAGCAACAATTGATCAATGATCCTTGCCATAACGATACACCTTCCATTTGACCACTAGGCGTTTGATACCTAGAGAGCATTTAATTTTCAACAGTTGTAAAAGCCGAATCAATCCTCCTGGGTAGAACATGACCACCAAGATGATCAGCACGCCGTTGAAGATGACAATAAGCGCCGGATTCTCTGAAAAGAAGGGAATGTAATTGAGAACAGCGAGATTCAATCCAAAAATCAAAAACACGCCAAGAATGATGCCAAGGATCGATTGTGCCCCACCAACAATAACGGCGGCGAGAATCTCCAGCGAGAAATTGAGACTCCATTGCGGCGGGTAGCTGAATTTGATATGCATAAGGTACAAAAAGCCACCCAACACGGCAAACACCGTGGAAATCACGAACGCCAACAACCGATATTTAATGAGACTAATGCCCATTGATTGCGCGGCGGAGTCGCTGTTTTTCATCGCTAGCAACGCCCGTCCAGTCGGACTTTTAATGATATTGATCGTTGCGATCATGGCCAGGACGAACAACACCGTGATAATGAGATACACCATTGGAAAGTACGCCCCATCACCACTGACAAACACTTTGCCAAAGAACGTGAACTCGCGCATGGACGTCCCGGAATAGCCCCCCGTAAACGTTTCATAACTAATAAAGAATTGGCGCAATATTTCTCCCAGTCCCAAAGTGATGATGGCAAGATACATTCCTTCGATCCGAAGCGAGATGAATCCGACAATCACCCCGAGAACAATCGCGACGCCTAAAGATATCAAGAGCGTGAGTCCCAGTGAAAGTGCCAGTTTCCCATGCATATAACCGAGAAGAAATGTTCCTAACCCGACAAATCCAGCCGTTCCCAAGGACGCTAACCCACCATATCCCAGCAACAGGGAGAATCCTAAAGCGATGATGGAATAAATCATCGTTAGGACCACCGCATTGATAACCGAGATCGTCAAGACATTGAGGGTCCGAAGCCACAGAGCTATCAGCATGATGGCACCAAAGACGATAAAGCCAAAATACGGATGTTTGGTTACTTTTTTAAAGCTGGCAATCCCCTTTTCCAGCCACAGACGAACCTGGCTCATGTCACACCTTCTTCGCGGTCTTTTTGCCAAAAAGCCCCAAGGGTTTGGCCAAGACCAAAAGCAAGATCAGCCCGTACACAATGACGGTCTGCCAGGTACCGTTATAAAACGGTGCCAAAGACGAGAAAATATTGATGAGAAATGCTCCAACCAAAGGTCCACCAAACGAAGAGAAACTTCCAAGCACAGCAGCCATAAAGGCGTTCACCTGTACCGGCACCATCGATGCCACTTGAACCTGAGTGCCACTGGCCGCATAGAAGAATGCCGCAATCGCACCGAGTCCACCAGCAATCGCCCAACTCATCGCGGTGATCACATGGGTGTTGACACCCATCATGCCGGCGACCATTTCACTGGATGCCGTCGCTCGGACACCCAAGCCCCATTTGGTAAACCGAAGCATCGAGAACAGCAAAATAAGGACACCCGCGGTGATCCCGATAGCATAGAGGCTTTGGACGGGAATCACATACATACCTGAACCGATGGAAAAAGTTTTGACATCGATTGAAAATGCGGGCAAAACGACGGGGTTTGTCCCAAAGATAACGGGAATCACGCCCATGATCACCATGACGAGACCCATCGTGATCATTTGTTTTCCGACCGAGGTCACGTAACGTCCTCGGCGAATAATGGCCACATCAATGAATAGTCCCAAGAGAAAACTGACCAAAATTCCCGAGATCAAACCAATGAAGAGATTGAGTGTCGGGTTGACACTGCTGCTTGCTGTCAGCTTCATGACGATCGTGGCTGCGAAAAACGCCCCAAACGTCGCCATCATTCCTTGGGCAAAGTTGGTCGTTACCGACGTTTTAAAAATGAGGATGACGCCGGTTGTTGCCAACAGCAGAATACAAAGATCGACGATGTTCATGAGAAAGATTTGAAACAAAAGTGCCCACGTGAACACTTTGACACTAATGGCAAGAATAGCGAAAATTCCAGCGGCTATCAACACATTCAAGAGCCGCCCACGATAATCCAACCGTTTGGGGTGCTTTCGGAAGACAAGGAGATCCATTACAAAGTAGAAAGCTGCCAGCCCTGCAATGATCCATGCCATTTCCTTTAGCGCGATATCTGCTCCGGGCATCAAGCATCACCCCACTTGATGATGTTGGCTGCCCAAACATACCCAATACCGGCTGCCAACATGCATACGACGGTGCCACTTTTCACTTTGCC
>JAAYZB010000097.1 GCA_012515085.1 Acholeplasmataceae bacterium | reverse complement strand
TTGATCATCTCTTCGTTTTCAATGCCTTCCGCAATCACTACTTTTTGTTTCTGGATGGCCATTTGGATCGACCGGATGATCTTTTCCGTTTCTTCAAAGCCGTTCATCACCTTGAGGGTATCTTCCCGGCTGATTTTGATGATCGAAGCCTTGATGGATTCCATATCCTTGATGATCTCAAATTGATCTCCAAGATCATCGATGGCAATGCGAAACCCATATTTTCGAAATTCCGCCAAATTAGCCATTGCGATCGGATTTTTCACAATCGTGTAATAATCGTTGATTTCCAAGCAAAAACTCTCCGCATTGAACTCATACTTCTTGACGATATCAAAGAAGGATTTTGCCAAACTTTCCACCATCAGTTGCTTGGGTGAGAGATTCGTCGAGATGAAAAGATCCCGGATCCGGTATAGCTTCTTCCACTCGACATATTGCTTGACGATTCGTTCAAATCCCCAGGTGCCGAACCAAGTGATATCGCCCGTGAGATCCATGACATTCAAAAATTTCCCCGGTGGCAAGATACCCATCACCGGATGGTTCCACCGAAGTAAAGACTCCAAGCCAATGATCTTTCCGGTCTTGATATCGATGATTGGTTGATAGTACAACAAGAACTCATCATTTGAGATTGAGCGTTTGATTTCTTGATAGTAGCCAATATTGAACTGTTCTTTCTCGATCAGATCCTGAGAATAGAGATAATAACGGTTTTTGCCTTCTTTTTTTGAGACGTAGAGGGCAATCTCCCCATTTTTGATCAAGTGTGAAGCGCTGATGCCATCATAGGGGAAGATCACGATTCCAATCGAGGTGGTGATCTGTTCGTTCACGGCTCGCAAGGGCTCATTCACGAGGCTCAACAGCGCTTCGGCTTCTTCGCGAATGAAGACACTGTCGATCGCTCCCATGACATAGTAGAGGAAAACATCATTTTTGAGATGGCCAATGACGGAACCGGATTTGGCGTTTTTCTTCAAGCGTTTATCGATTTCCAAAATCACGCGATCGCATTCTTTAGCTGAATATTTGTCGCTGATGTAATGGAAATTGTCAAGGTTCATATAAAAGAGCACGCCCAGAGCGCCTTCTTTGGCATGATAAATCTGATCGTTGATCTGCCCTAACAAATCGCCGGAATGTTTGCCTGAAGCGCGTCGTTCCACAACGAGACGCGTATCCGAGCCTTCTGGTTCATTGGGATTCTTCCGAACCAATTTTCGATCTTCAATGCCTTTCCGAATTTCGCCCATCACGTTGCGAAACAGGAAAAACAAGGCGATGGCGGTCACGACGACAATGACAACGGCGACCACCACTTCATAGGTCCTTTGCGTCGGCACCGCGCTCAACATTAGTTTAAAGTCAAAGGTCAAGGTAACTCCCCCTATTCATAATAATCCTTGCTGGCAAAGACATCGATGCGTTTGCTTTTCGCTACTTTATAGAATTGGTCAATATAATGAAGCGCTTCCTCAAAACCAAGTGGTTTGGAAAAAAGAAATCCTTGGAACACATCGGTTGAAATTTGTTTCAAGTATTCGTATTGCCGTCTTTTCTCCACGCCTTCCGCGACCACAAGGATATCCAGACTATGGACGAGTTGAATGATCCGGCTGATCATGTCGTGTTCTTTCTTCGGCCCAAAGATCCCGTCCACAAAACTCTTATCGATTTTCAAATTGTCAAAAGGGATTTGCTTGAGCGATGTCAAGGAAGCATAGCCGGTTCCGAAGTCGTCTAAAGCGATCTTTGCGCCGATCTCGTGCAAATAATCGACGATTTCTTCCAAATAGAGATTGGATTCAATCAACACTCCTTCGGTAATTTCTAACACCAAATAGTGGGGATCGATCTCGGTTTGGCGAATGATCTGTTTTAATATGTTGATGAAATCCTTTTGCATCAGCTGAACCGGGCTCACGTTGACGGAGATTACGAACTTCCGGTTGAACCGTCTGAGCATGTCCACTTGCGCCTTGCAGGCTTCCTCCAAAATCCAGTTACCAATAGGGACGATCAAGTGAGATTCTTCCGCGTTCGCCACAAAGATCTGCGGACTGATTTCGCCGAGTGTTGGCGATTTCCAGCGAACGAGTGCTTCAAAGCCATAAATTTCGTTTTTGTTGTCGATCAAGGGTTGATACTTCAAGTAAAGTTGCTTGTTTTTGATCGCCTGTGCGAGTTGCTCCGATATCTGTGTCTTGTAAAATACTTCTTTGGTCAGTTGATCGTTATAAAATACATACTTGCCCGATCCGGCTTCTCTTGCCTTGAAGAGAGCCGTATCGCATTTTTTGATCAGTTCTTCGATCTCTTTGCCATCCGATGGGTAAAGCGCGATCCCCACGTTCACTTTGACTTCCACTTTGAGATTATCAATGTCAATCGGCTCTAAAAAACGTTCAAGGAGTTTGTTGATCTCGGTTTCGACCCGCTCCAACCCTTTGATCCCGGGGATCAGAAAGAGGAATTCATTTCCGCCGTTTGAATAGATGAACTCCTGATCAATCATGATCCGTTTCAAACGGTCTGCGATCCCCCTTAGAAGCTTCTCAGAAATGCCGTGCCCTTTGGTCACACTGATGCTTTTTAAATTGTCAATCTCCAAAAGGCAGATTGCCATTTTTTCTGTTTCCTTTTTCATTACCTCATTGATCTCTGAGTGACACGCCTTCCGATTCTTGAGCCCAGTGAGGGTATCATACATAAAACTCTTATAGACCAATTCGACTTGTTTGCCGATCTCCCGGCTCATGATGTTGATCGCATCGGCGACTGTTTTCAGTTCGTTGTTCTCCTTGATGCGGACATGAACATTGTAATTGCCTTGTTTGATGTCTTCAATCGAATCAAGGATGTCATCGATCGGCGACAACGTCTTGCGAATCTTGTTTGATAACAAGAGAGAGACAAACACCATCAGGATTAAAATCGCCCCAACCAGAACTAAGAATGTGAGCTCCAGTCCAAGCCCCGGATCAGCTTTGAGTTTTTCGATATAGACAAACGTGACGCCTGCCATGACCAGAACCAAAAAGAGCGCGTCCAAAAAGATCGTCAAACTGACGATTTTGTTCGCAAGGCT
>JAAYZB010000096.1 GCA_012515085.1 Acholeplasmataceae bacterium | reverse complement strand
CGATTTTTTGATACATCGTCCCTTCATCGTATTCAGAGGCGTATATATCGAGAAACTGGTCATATTCATGAAGAACATATGCGGTGATTGCGGCGTAGAATTCCACGTCATTCAGAAATAGTCGGGATATAAACCAATCTTTTATCCACGGATCAAGCTGAGAAAACACAGAAAAGGAAGCCAGTTTTTTCGGTCGAAATATTTGTGTGCCGAATTGATCTTCCATGATTGGATATTTTTCATCGGGACGCTGTTCTTCTTGAAGCCAAAAAGGCCCCGACGACCTTGTGCTTTTTGGATTGTGGCGATAATGGTTCGTGATCAATTTTCTCCGGGAAACAAACAACTCAATGAATCCGTGACCTTGTAAGGACAAAGGCAATTCGGGGTTGGCCAAGGAAATCGTCTTAATTTCATCGAGCGAAAGTTCCCTTGAAAGCGTGATCCCCTTCAAGTCCAATGATTGCAGAGAAAAAGAGATCCTGCTATGGGTGTTGAAAGTTCCTGGTTGATAGATGACTTTTTTGTGAAACCCCAATGTTTGGGCGACGATGGCGACGGTCAAATCAAATGCGACCAATGCGTCCGCTCCGGCTTTTCCTAGAGAAATCAACCATTTGTTTAATTCCGACAGATCCGTTTCGTGAATCAATGTATTGAAAGCGATATAAGCCTCCATCTTCTCTTGGTGGATGAGTGCTATCAATTCTTCACATTGTGCCAAAGTAAAAGAAACAGTGCTTGCCCGGGTAAAGCGATCTGTTTCCAAAAGGAGTCCCGAAACCCCCATCGACTTTAGCAGTGCGATTTCTTCACGGTTTTTTAAGGGGACGATCAATCTCATGAGTATCCTCTCATAGTTTCACTGACACCGCGATGCCATCACCGACTTCATAAAAGCGCGTATAAAAACCCGGATTTTCCTTCAACCAAGTATTGTAGTTTTTTATTTTCCCCACCAATTGTCTTCGATTTCGACTGATGATGGTTTCTGGGGCTTCGACATGCCCACGAAACAGTAAATTGTCCGAGACAAAGAAACCGCCGGTTTTCAAACAATCAGCGTATTGAACAAAATAGTGGATATATTGTGATTTGGCCGCATCGATGAAAATGGCGTCGAAAGCTCCCAGAGTTTTCGGATCCACCTTCAGCGCATCGTCGTGAATGATTTGGACTCTCTCCGATAAGCCAATCTCCCGACAATTCTCTTGTGCGATATTGGCAAGTCGATCATCGATTTCAATTCCGACAACCGATGCTTCCGTAAATTTAGCGATGGCAATCGCGGCATAGCCAATGGCGGACCCGATTTCCAAAACGCGCTTTGCGCGTGATAACTTTAAAAGCAATATCAAAAAATCCAGTCCATCTTTCTGGATGAGTGGCACTTTGAGTTCGGCTCCATACACCCTAAGAGACTCTAAAAACGAATCTTCGGGCGTTTCATTCAAATGTTCGAGATAATGTTCGTCCATGTCCCCACACCCTGTTGATGATTTTACTCTTTTGATTCGATTTCTTCGTCAACACCGTCTTCATCTTCCAAAAAGTTTTCTAGGACTTCTTCGATCAAGTCCCATTCATCATCGGACTCGATTTCAAATAACTTTCCTTCATCGCCGTCGTCCGGGTTGAAACAAGCGGCATAATATTCGCCCGATTCATCGTCTTTTATTTGATATACAACATAAGATTTATTCGTTTCTTCACTGGCAAAAGTCATGATGATCTCACATTCGATTTCCTGACCGTTCTCATCGGTCACAATCAATAATTCTTTTTCTTGTTCCATGTTAATCCCTCTTTCTGCTATCAAGATAGCTTTGCAAGATAAAGGTTGCCGCAATTTGATCAACCTTGGCTTTTTTTTGCTTTTTTTTGGTTTTCGTTTCCGTCATGACTCGTTGGGCACTTCGGGTTGTCAAGCGTTCGTCCCAGAGAATCACTGGAATCGACATAATGGATTCCAGCATTGCCTTGAAGGTTTCCGAATGATGTCCTTGAATTCCAACGGAGTTGTCCATATTCTTAGGATAACCAAGCACGATGGTTTCAATGGCGTTATTCTTGATTGTATCCTCTACAGAGCGAACCGCTGTCTCTAGATCCCCTTCTTGAAAGCGAACAGTTTCCACACTGAAGGCAATCTTCCCCGAAGGATCGGAGAGGGCAATACCCAGGGTTTTATTTCCTAAATCCAATCCAAGAACTTTCACGAGATCAAGCTCCGAATTGTGGCGAGTGCCTCCGGTATTTTTTCGGGATTCTTTCCGCCTGCCTGGGCAAAATCCGCCCGCCCTCCACCATTTCCTTCACAGATAATAGCGGCTTTCTTAATCAACTCGCCGGCATGGATCTTGGGATGTTTGCTTTTCGCAACCAATAATACTTTTCCGTTGTTTTCGGCAGCCAAAAAGACAAAACTGTCAGACTGGCTCGCTGACAGATTGTCGGCAAGTTGCTTGAGCGACTCATAATCGGTAGCGTCGACTTTGGCAATCAAGTTTCCTTTATCAAAATCCTTCAAATATTTCTCCCAATCAGAGAGTGTCGCTTTTTGCTTTAATTTTTGATATTCCTTGTCGATTTCTTTTGCAAGTTGTTGAAAGGAGAAAAACTCCAAGCGTTTGTTGATGACATCCTGATAGCTGCCGATAAGCGGAGCTTCCATTGGGTATTCAGGCAATAGACGAATGCCCTCTTGTCGAGCCTGCTCCACAAGATTGCTTATTTTGACACGAATATTCTCGATCCCATCCAACGTATTTTTCAAACACTCATTCATCTGATCCACTGCGTTGCCTGCCAATGCCTCAATTCGGTAGATTCCAGATCCAATCGAATATACTTGGCGGATGGCAAATTTGCCAATCTCGGACAAGTCATGGACATGAGTCCCACCACAGAGGTCGAGCGTGTATTTCAAATTGACAGCGCGAACCAAATCGTCATATTTCTCGCCGAATTCAGCGATGGCGCCTTTTTGAACCGCTGAATCCACAGACAGGATCTCCGTCGTCGCCTCAAAGGGTTCGACAATCATTTCACGAACTTGCTTTTCAACTTGTAGCAAGATGTCATCCGAGGGCATTTCATAATGATTAAAATCAAATCGCAATTGATCGGGTCCTACTTGGCTACCTTGTTGCGACACATGGCTTCCCAAGTGATCTCGGAGCGCTTTGAATAATAAATGCGTTGCGGAATGATGTGCTGTGATCTGTTTTCTCCGGATTTCATCCACTTTGGCTATCACCAATTCAAAGGCTTCGGGATAACCTTCTAGCGTTTCAAAATGATGCAAATACTGTCCATTAGGCAGTTTCGATACGTCTGTAACCTTGACCGAGAAACGGTCGTTATATATGACTCCGGTATCTGCTACTTGACCACCGGAAGTCGCGTAAAATGGGGTTTTCTCCAATACCAGTCCTTCCGAAAAAACCTTCAGGACTCTCGTTTCAATCAATAGAGTATCATAACCAACAAATTCGCTGTGATCGACAAATTCAAGATACTCCTCGTTTTGTGATTTCATCGACTGGAGATCTTTTCGCGCGTTTCTTGCCCGTTCTCGTTGCTGTTCCATTTCCTTTCGAAAACCCGGGAGATCAACTTGGTACCCGATTTCTTCCGCATATTCAATTGTGAGCTCAATAGGGAATCCGAAGGTATCATAGAGCAAAAAGGCATCGCTTCCGTTTATCACATTGCCCTCGCTTTGTTTTGCAATCGTTTCAAACCGCTTTTCTCCAAGAACCAACGTTTCTAGAAACTTTGATTCCTCTTGAATGACGATGCGTTTCACAATTTCCTTTTGTTCTTTCACTTGCGGATAGAAATCTCCCATGATTTTGACGACCATATCAACCAAATTTGCCATAAAGGGCTTTTCAATTCCTAATTTCCGTCCATGTTTCACGGCCCGCCGAAGCAATCGCCTTAAAACATATCCACGGCCTTCATTGGCAATAACTGCCCCGTCCGCAATGGCAAATGTAACTGTTCGGATGTGATCAGCAATGACTTTGAAAGCCATTTGCCCCTGGTAATCGATTCCAGATATCGCTTCGATTTTCCGAATGATCGGCAAGAATAAATCGGTCTCAAAATTAGTTTCGACCTCTTGTAACACACAAGCAATCCGCTCCAATCCACATCCCGTGTCAATGTTTTTCTTTGGCAATTCCGGATATTCTTCCCGTTTCATTCCTGCTTTGGCATTATATTGGGAGAAAACAATATTCCATATCTCAATGAATCGCTCGTTTTCAACATCATCCCGGATGGCTTCTACTGTATAGTCTCCATATTGAGGTCCGCGGTCAAAAAAGATCTCGGTACAGGGGCCACATGGTCCCTCCCCAATCTCCCAAAAGTTATTTTCTTCGGTCGCAACGATGTGGCTGGGATCAATTCCCTCCGCGATCCACATCGCTCTTGTCTCTTGATCAGTTGGATACACCGTCATATATAGTTTATCCTTGTCAAAACCAAACCAGCGTTTGTCTGTCAAAAGTTCAAATCCCCAAGCAACGGCTTCTTTACGAAAATAATCGCCAATTGAAAAATTGCCGAGCATTTCAAAAAAAGTGTGATGTCTTGCGGTTTTTCCCACATGTTCGATATCATTTGTTCGGATACATTT
>JAAYZB010000095.1 GCA_012515085.1 Acholeplasmataceae bacterium | reverse complement strand
CGGCGCTTCACATCGCCGCAGCAAATCAATGCGTTGTGTCAATTTATCATAGTTGTAGATAACAACGACTTTGGCTTGGCTTGACATCGCTTGAGAGCCATTCTTCGACTGGGGTTCATTGTGTGATAACGATAAGCCAAACACTGTGGATATCCCTCCGTTCATTTCGAGGTCTAAAAAGAAAAACCCCCTTAATAGGGGCCCCATCACATTATTTATGCGAAATTTGCACGCAAAAAAACGGGTGTTTTGCATGCGCAAAAACCTTGCTTTCTAGAGCGCATGCAAAAAGAGTTCACGCACAACAAAGATGTCGCAATAAATATTGCAACCCAGCCGGCATGGATCGATTTGATCTTTAGCCCTGTGGCTTTGCGTCGCCCGATTTCCCGGACTTTGCCCCGAAATATTTATGTTTCGTGTTCATTATATACGTCGACATATTTGTTGTCAAGTCGAAGGATAAATAAAAAAATGTAAACGAAGCACAAAATAATCCAAGATTATTTAACGAATCAACAATGGAAAATATATGCATTTTTAGCGATAACGACCGGCCTGTGCCACTCAACAAAATGGCAGACACCCTATCTTGATTACGGAGAACGTTAATTTTTGCCACAAGATAATCCAATAAATACTTATGAAGATTGTTGCCAGAATGCTATTTTTCAGAAAAGAGTTAATCGATAAGTCGGGTTATATAGAAAAATTGGAATTTGACTCAAAATGATATTTTCTTAAATTTTTAACAAAAAAATGACAAGCAATTCATCGCCAACTTTCATCTTAATCGAATAAATGGTATGATAGAGACAATCTTAAAAAGCAAAACGTAAGCCTGTCTTAGGGTGAAAAAGGAAATATCATCTTCGCGCAGCAAAATCATTACGACTCAATCATTGAAACATCGACAGGATAAACAGGGTGGATAGACCGTGAGAATTGCTTGAACAACTCTGATAGTGGGCAAAAAAGGAATGGAATCGCTTTTCCCTCTCCCCCCAGCTTTTTCACCAGGGCTTGTTCATGATCTTTGGCTTATTTTGACATTGAAGGAGGCGAAATAAATGAGTTTCAAACAGTGGTTTTCTATCAAAAAAGATCAAAATGCAAGAGGCTTACTTCTCGGAGGGATTGTCTTATTCAATGTGTTGTTATGGATCATTGCATCCATAATTTCCTACTTGGCTTATCCCGATATTTATGACGGGCTTCCAAACGCCTTATGGTCTTCTGCGCTCGCCTGGATGCTCGATCCCGGAAACTTTGATCCCAACTTGCCGATTCTGATCCGCATCCTTTCCGTCATGGTCATCATTGTTTCAATGATCACCTTTACAGGGGGGATCATTGGCTACGTCGCCAGTCTTTTTTCCGCTTTTATTGATTCTGCCCGGCAAGGAAAAGGCAAACTGCTCATTAAGGACCACGTCCTGATCCTCAATTGGAATTTCAAGGCGTTGGAGCTTATTGCCGACTATATCTATAGTGAGTTGACCACAGTGGTGGTCTTGTCAGATAAAGACAAAGGCGAAGTAGAAGCCGCGATCAAACGGAAGCTGTTCGATGCGCATATAACGAAAAAAGCCATGCGAAAAATCAACGTCATTGTCCGGACCGGACAAGTGTTTTCGCGTGCGGATTTGGACAATGTCTCGATTGAGTGTGCTCGGACCGTGATTATTTTGGCCAATGAAGAGGAAATAAATAAATCAGGAAGCGTGATCGATACTTTGTCTATGAAGACATTGATGCTTGCAACCCACATGAACATCCCCAAGGACCAGACCATCATCATCGAGGTCGTCGCCCCAGAGACGATTCAACTCATCAACGAACACATCAGTCCCAACGTGGGGATGCATGACCGCATCATCGCGATCTATCCGGACGAACTTATGGGAAGCATCATCGGACAGACGATCCTGATGCCCGACCTCAATTCCGTCTATCGTGAATTGTTGTCGTTTGAGGGGGCTGAGTTCTATACGATTCCCGCTTGTGATCCCTTGGAATATCTGATGGAACATAACTATGCTGTTCCAATTTATCCAATGTCTGGATTGTTGTATTTGCTCGCATCTTGTCCCGAGGATATTGGCAAAACTAGGAATGAACCACTGACAATTGACAAAACCGTTAAATTACGTCGCGCCATTCATGCCAAAGACCGATCGATCGTAATCTTCGGGAAAAACCGGAAGCTGCCATTTATCATCGCCTCACTCAAACGTTATCAGGAAGAAGAAAAGACCCATATTACGATCACAATGGTCGACTCCAATGAACCGGAAGTTATTGCAAATAGCATTCAAAATCTCGATCATATCGATACCATCCTGATTTTGTCAAATGATCAGATGGATGCGAGCGAGTGTGATTCCGATGTCTTGGTAACCTTGTTGATGATCCAAGACATCGCCAAGCAGCATGACGCTGAAATCGTCATCGAACTCTTGGATCCCCGGCATTACGACATCGCCCAAGGATACAACATCCGCAACACGATCATCAGCAACGAATACATCAGTCTCTTCATCTCCCAGCTCAGCAAAAACCGCAGACTATTTGATCTGATCATTGATCTATTGACTTACGATGAAGTCGGGTCGGATCAAGAGACGTATGAACTCTATACCTATCAAGCGGATGAGATATTTGCCGAAAAGTTCCCGATTCATTTCGCTTCCGCCTCGGAAATGATCATTTCTTGCCGAAAAGAAAGTGCGGGAGAGGTCATCGTGATCGGCGTTATCATCGATGGCAAAAAACGGCTATTCAAAGGGAACCTGGACCAAGGGGAACCGATTAGCCTCAATGCGGAAGACATCGTCATCGCCATCACCAAGTAGCCGTGATCCATCGCGGCTCTTTTTTTAAATCGAAAAAAAGTTCAAAAGGTTTTCCTGATTGTCCTTGACACTTTATAACAAATGATTATAATAGGGTTAAATTCAATGAAAAGGGATAGTAACCCAAGTAAACATCGTTAGCGAACCTATGGCGGTGAAAGATAGGTGATTCAATAACTGGGTGAATGGTCTTTGGAGAAGCAAGGTGAAACTAGTAGCCTTTTGCCGGGGGTTCCCGTTACCGAACAAAAATATGAACGTCT
>JAAYZB010000094.1 GCA_012515085.1 Acholeplasmataceae bacterium | reverse complement strand
ATGTCCTTTGGAAATGCCAAAGAATATCCTTCGGCTTTGGCCGGGCTCGAAGAAAGTTACCTCCAAGGCATCACCGATGAATTCGTGCTTCCCTATCTCGTCGATCGCGAAGGCTTGATTCAATCGAACGATGCGATCATTTTTGCGAACTTCCGTCCGGATCGGGCGATTGAAATTGGCACCGCCTATTCCAATCCGCTCGCCTTGCCGTTGTTATCGACGACAAACGGTCCAGAGAATATTTTATTCGTCTCGACGATGAAATATGCGGATTCAGTCAAAGGCCCCTTAGCGTTCGAACAAACCGATTTGAGCGATACCTTGGGCGATTATCTTGCGAGTCTCAATAAAACCCAACTTCGGATCGCGGAAACCGAAAAATATGCACACGTCACTTTCTTTTTCGATGGCGGCGTGGACAAAGAGATCTTGGGAGCGAAACGCGTCTTGATTCCGTCTCCGAAAGTCGCGACTTATGACTTGAAACCCGAGATGAGCGCGTTAGAAATCGCCGATCAGTTGATCGAGGAACTCGGCACGGGTCATCACGACGTGGTGGTCGTCAATTTCGCCAATGGCGATATGGTCGGTCACACCGGCATCATTCCGGCCGCGATCAAAGCGGTGGAGACCGTGGATAATTGCGTTGGGCGAGTGGTGGATAAGGTCCTCGAGATGGGCGGCGTTGCCTTCATCACGAGCGATCATGGCAATTGCGAAAAGATGTTATCCGAAACGGGGAAACCCTTTACCGCCCATACGACGAATCCCGTGTTCTTACTCGTGACAAAAAAAGGAATCGATTTGAAAGCAGGCGGCGCACTGTGTGACATTGTTCCGTCGATGCTCGAACTCATGAAGGTGGAACAACCCAAAGCGATGACGGGTCGCTCGCTGATACTTCCTCATGCTTGAGAAATCACTGAAAGCCATTCGCTTAAAAGATCTCCTATTTGTCATTCTTTACGGGGTATTCTTACCGACTCTCTTAGGAATTCTGGTCGGACTGATTGATTATTTTTTAAGAGATGCCTTAAACTTTACGTTGGGAAATATCCTTTTCTGGGGTGTTGCGATTTTTACGGGAAAATGGGTCCGTCGTCAATACGAGACGCCGCATCTTCTCTACGCGATTCTTGCAGGGATCGGGATCTTCTTTTCCGCCATGATCATCCACACGATTCCGGTGTTCTATGCGTTGAATGGTGTGGGCTTTCAAGAAATCTTTGATCTACGGGTGTATTTCAGTGTGATGATCCTGGTGATGAATCCGATCAGTTGGATTCAAAACTTTTCCTTGGATTTAGCGTTATGGCTGCTTATCTTGTTTGTAGGGACTTACCTCGGGGTCAAGCGGACCATCGAGTAACTTTATAGAAGATTTGAAAGAAAAAGGAGATAGAAACTATGCCAAACATCAGTAGTATTTATGCAAGAGAAGTATTGGACTCAAGAGGAAATCCCACGGTAGAAGTCGAAGTATATACCGAATCCGGAGCGTTTGGCCGGGCAATCGTACCGAGTGGCGCTTCGACCGGCGAAAGAGAAGCGATTGAACTAAGAGATGGCGATAAGAGCCGCTTTTTAGGGAAAGGCGTCTTGAAAGCCGTTAAGAACGTCAATGAAGTGATCGCTCCGGAATTGATTGGCTACGACGTGACGATGCAAGCGTATATCGACAAAATCATGATCGATTTGGACGGCACGCCAAACAAATCCAAATTGGGTGCCAACGCCATTTTGGGTGTGTCGATGGCGTGTGCCAGAGCCGCTGCGGAATGGGCGGGATTACCCCTTTATATCTATTTGGGCGGATTCAATGCCAAACAGCTACCCACCCCGATGATGAACATCTTAAACGGTGGATCCCATGCCGACAACAACATCGATTTCCAAGAATTCATGATCATGCCGATCGGGGCCACCACTTTCCGCGAAGCACTCCGGATGGGGGCGGAAGTCTTCCATAACCTGAAAAAAGTTCTCCATGCAAAAGGCTTCAACACGAGTGTCGGTGATGAAGGTGGTTTTGCGCCAAACATGGATAGTAACGAAGCAGGATTGGAAGTCATCGTCGAAGCAATCAAAAAAGCGGGCTATGTGCCCGGAAAAGATGTGGCGCTCGCCATGGATGTCGCGGCGAGTGAATTCTATGATGCCGATAAGAAAAAATATGTTTTGGGCAGCGATAACTTGGAACTCACCGGTGCCCAACTCGTGGATTTGTATGAAAAACTCGTCGACAAATATCCAATCGTGTCGATTGAAGACGGCCATGACCAAAACGATTGGGAAGGCTGGAAATTAATGACCGAACGCCTTGGCAAGAAAATCCAAATCGTTGGTGATGATCTTTTTGTGACGAACACCGCTATTTTGGAAAAAGGCATTCAAGCAGGTGTGGCCAACTCCATCCTGATCAAAGTCAATCAAATCGGGACCTTGACCGAAACCTTCAACGCGATCGAAATGGCCAAACGCGCGGGTTATACCGCCGTCGTCAGTCATCGTTCCGGCGAAACGGAAGATTCCACGATCGCCGACATCTCGGTGGCGACCAATGCCGGACAGATCAAGACTGGATCGCTCTCCAGAACCGATCGGATTGCCAAATACAACCAATTGCT
>JAAYZB010000093.1 GCA_012515085.1 Acholeplasmataceae bacterium | reverse complement strand
TTGGTTTCAATTTGCGCTACCATCCGATTCAAGCAAAAAAAGAATGGCTTCAAGAAAAAGCAATTCCTCTTCTCTCTGAACTGGCTGAAAAAAGCGAAAGGGATGTTGTGTTCGCTGCGGCGCTGATTGGAAAAAGGAAGATCAAAACAAAAAAACAAGAGGAAATGGCTTTCTTGGAATTTGGCGATATGGTGGATCGTGTTTCTGGGGTTCTTTTCCCAGAAAAATATCAGTTATACAAAAATGATCTAGAGAATCATTCGCTTTGGATAGTTGAAGGAAAATTAGAAAAAAGAAATCAAGACTGGCAGGTCGTCGTGAGACGCCTCCGGTCACTATAGGAGGAAAAAAGATGAAAATAGCAGTATTGACCTCTGGCGGAGACGCACCGGGAATGAACGCAGCCATTCGGGCAGTTGTTCGGACCGCAATCCACTATGGTATCGAAGCTTACGGAGTGATGGATGGATATAAAGGGCTTGTCGAAGGCCGGATCAAACGGTTGGAAAGAAACGATGTCAGTCAGATTCTGAATCGTGGCGGCACGATCCTTGGATCATCAAGGCTCGATGATTTCTACAAAATCGCTATCCAAAAAAAGGCGATTGCCAATTTAAAAGAGTTGGAAATCGATGTTTTGGTCGTAATTGGCGGCGACGGGACCTACCGCGGCGCCATCGCCTTATCGAAACTGGATTATCCTTGTATCGCGCTTCCGGGAACGATTGACAACGACATTCCCTCGACGGAATACACGATCGGATTTTTTACAGCGCTTGATACGGCAATCGATGCGATCGATAAATTGCGGGACACATCCTTTTCACATCAACGATGCACCGTGGTGGAAGTGATGGGCAGAAACTGCGGCGATTTGGCAGTCTATGCCGGAATCGCCTGTGGGGCGGAAATCGTCATTACCAAAGATACAGGATATAGTTGGGAAATGGTGTATGACGAAGCGCTTCACGCAAAACAATTAGGAAAGCGCCATTTGGTCATCATTGTCGCGGAACACATCATTGATGTCCAGAAGTTGGCTCATGACATTGAAACACACTCGCCCTATGAGGCCCGGGCAACCGTGCTTGGCTACATTCAACGGGGTGGAAATCCGAGCACCTATGACCGAATCTTGGCCAGCAAAATGGGCACCTATGCCGTGGAACTGTGTCGTCAAGGCATTGTGAATCAAGCCGTGTTCACCAAAAGTTTGGATTTGGGACATTGTTCACTTCAGGAAGCGCTCGCTGTCGAGCAAAAGCCGAGCGATCTCTACGAGTATCTTCCCAAATTGAATTAAGAAAAGAAGAACAGCCTGGTGGAAAATCCACTAGGCTGTTTGTTTGTCACGTTATTTTAGATAGAGCAACCGTAACCCCTCAGGAAGATACAAAGCAATCAAATAACCCGTTTCGGCCGTCGTGACCAAGGCGTATTTGTACAATATGTCCAAGGAAAAAGTTTTATCATATTCATAATAGCGTCTTAAAATATCGTTTTTATGAATGGCTTTCTGTTCCCACCAGATCTTTGGCTTGAGGGTATGATACGCCAGATAGTCTTGCTTGAGCAAGTGATGGGCATAGACTTGAATTTCCGGGTATTTTTCTTTCATAAACGCATCAAATCGATAGAAGACATCCGCCAATTGATAGCGGGTGGCATCATAGTGATGTGTTTGATAGAAATTGGCGAGATTCAAAAAGAAATCTGTGGGAGATGCAATCCGTTCGGTGATCCAACGAAGGGTGGCGTTTAGGAACCCTTTGTTCCAATAGATGGAATGCATGGCTTCCACTTGGCGGATTCGGTCTAGGTCGTCTTCGGACAGTGTGGGGCTATGGCGAATTTCATAAGGAGGAAAGGGGTCGTAAAGGTATCCCAAGGTTTCAGCATCCCGCCGAAGCGGTGTGCCTCTTAGAAACTTCAAGAATCCTAATTGAAGTTCCTTGGCATGCAAGCGAAAAACTTGATCAAAGGTCAAACGAAAACTATCCCAAGTTTCTCCTGGAAGTCCGGCGATTAAATCCAAGTGAAGATCAATGATGTTCGCGCGTTGAAGGCGTTTGATATTAGTCAATAGCTTCTCTAAGTTCTGTTTTCGTTTTACGGCAATAATACTGTGCGAATTCGTGGTTTGGATCCCGATTTCAAAACGGAACAACCCAGGAGGCGCAAATTCGTGGAGATCATCAATCAATTGATCGGTCAATAAATCCCCGCAAATCTCAAATTGAAAACTGGTGCCCGGATGATGATTGGAGGCAATATGCTTCAAGAGTTCGATGACGCGGTTCGGATCCAAATTGAACGTGCGGTCCAGAAACTTGAACGTTTTGGCTCCTTTTGCTTGAAGCCTGTCCAGATCCGCTTTAACCCTCTCAAGCGGGAACAGCCGGACTTGACGTTTGAGCGACGCCAAACAGTAAGTACAAGCGAATGGACACCCGCGGGAAGATTCCACATACTGGATCCGATTTGGGATTTTTTCATCATCATCGGGATTCAGATACGGATTTTTTAGCGAATCAAGAATGTCGATCGTGTCAACAGGGTTCTGTCGGATGACACCTTTGTCACGATAGACAAGATTCGAAACTTCCGCTAACGAAGAATTCTCAATCAACGCATGTATCAAGCGGTTGAAAGCCAATTCGGCTTCCTCGACAAGAATAAAATCCACCGGGTCGTCTTTAAGAAATGATTCCGCGTCATAGCTGACTTCAGGTCCACCCCAGAGAATTCGGGCCGGAAGGGCTTGTTTGATAGCGCGAGTGAGCTGTTTAATCAGCAATAGATTCCAAATATAGACACCAAAGCCAATGAGGTCAGGTGCTGCTTTTTTGATTGCACTCACGATTTTGTCTAAGGGGTCTTTGATCGTAAACTCTAAAACTTCCACAGGAAAATCACAGTTGGCTTTTAAATAACGAACTGCGAGGTTGGTATGGATATATTTGGAATCGATGGACACAAGCAGTATTTTCATTGTCCTCACCACCCTTTATTGTACCAGATAATCGACTTTTCGACAAAGGGTTAACGAATTATGATATACTATTTCTGGTGAAAAAATGATGAATCGATTTGAACTTGTTTCCGATTACCAACCGACGGGCGATCAACCACGCGCCATTGCCGAATTGGTCCAAAATTTGAATACGGGAATGACTGAGCAAGTCTTGTTAGGAGCGACCGGCACCGGCAAGACGTTTACCATCAGCAAAGTCATCGAAGCCTGCCAGCGGCCGGTTTTGGTTTTGGCTCATAACAAAACTCTGGCCGGTCAGTTATACAGTGAATTCAAGAACTTTTTCCCGAATAACCGTGTGGAATATTTTATCTCCTATTATGATTATTATCAACCGGAAGCGTATGTACCCGGGGCGGACATCTATATTGAAAAAGACGCTCAGATCAATGATGAGATTGACGAAATGCGCCATGCGGCGACATCGTCCTTATTGGAACGAAATGACGTCATCATCGTCGCATCGGTGTCCTGTATCTATGGAATCGGTGATCCGGAAGAATATCGAAAGGGGATGGTGACGCTCCGAGTCGGTGATGATTCCGGACGCGACGAGTTGCTCGAAAAGCTTGTGACGATTTTTTATGAACGCAACGACATGGACTTCGTCCGCGGGAGTTATCGGGTAAAAGGTGATATCGTCGAGATTTTGCCACCATATGAACGATCACAAGCGATTCGCGTGGAGTTTGATTACGACACGATCAAGCGCTTGCGTATTTTCAATGTGGTGACGGGAGAAATCAGTCAAGACACGCAAGTGTTGACACTATTTCCGGCATCTCATTTTCTTACGGATCGCCATAAAATGGAGGAAGCGCTCCAACGGATTGAAGACGAACTTAAAGAACGGGTCGCCTATTTTAAAGAAAAAAATCTTTTATTGGAAGCTGAACGGATCCAACAGCGAACGCTGTATGACTTGGAAATGTTGAAAGAAGTCGGATCCTGTAGCGGCATAGAAAATTATTCTCGACATCTTGCTTTACGAAAGGAAGGCGAGACGCCTTCCGTACTGATCGATTTCTTTCCCAAAGACTTTTTACTCGTGATTGATGAATCGCATGTGACGATCCCGCAAGTAAGGGGGATGTTTAACGGCGACAGAAGTCGAAAACAGACATTGATTGACTACGGCTTTCGTCTGCCAAGCGCTCTCGATAATCGACCTCTCAATTTCTCCGAGTTTTTAACGAAAATCAATCAAGTCATCTATGTATCCGCAACTCCCGGTGATTTTGAGACAGAACGTGCCGGCGCGATTGTCGAACAGATCATCCGGCCGACGTGGCTTTTGGATCCGCGGATCGAAGTGAGACGAACGGAAGGGCAAATAGACGATTTATTAAGCGAAATCGAACAGACCATTCAGCGAAATGAACGCGTGTTGATCACGACGCTTACAATAAAGATGAGCGAAGACCTCAGTGCTTATTTGGAAAGCATCGGCTACAAAGTCGCCTATCTCCACTCGGAGATCAAGTCGTTGGAACGGATGGAAGTCATTCGAAACTTGCGGTTGGGGGTGTTTGACATCCTCGTCGGGATCAATCTTTTAAGAGAAGGGCTCGATCTACCCGAAGTATCCTTGATTGCCATTTTAGATGCGGACAAGGAAGGCTTCCTTCGCAGTGAACGATCGTTGATACAGACCATCGGCCGGGCGGCCAGAAATGCGAATGGCAAAGTGATCATGTATGCCAGCAAAGTGACCGATTCAATGCAAAAAGCCATTGATGAGACCAATCGCCGGCGTCGGATTCAAGAAACTTACAATCAAGTCCATCAGATTGAGCCGAAAACCATCATTAAACCCATTTTCGATTCCATTTCCATCAAATCAGATGAGAAAGACGAAGCCGTCGACTATAGCCAATTGTCCCAAGCAGAACGGGAGAAAAACATCGCGATATTGGAAAGTCAAATGTTTTTATCGGCGAAAGAGTTGGACTTTGAGCGAGCAGCTGAACTGAGAGACATCTTGTTTGAGTTAAAAAAGCAAAGAACATGAAAAAAGCATCGTTGATTTTGTCGATTGTTCTAACGCTCGCTGTTTTTTTCTTTTCTGCCCAAAGCGGCGAAGCTTCCGGATCGATGAGTTTTTCCTTGGCGGAAACATGTCACAGCGTGTGGCTCAACTGGTTTCCGGATTCGCTTCTGACACTTGAGAGTCTGCATGTGATTCTTCGAAAAGGAGCACATGTTTTTCTCTTCTTCGTGTTAGGACTTTCTTGGATGCTGACTTTTCGACTCCGGCAGCTACCTTTTTATTCTGTACTTATTATCGGGTTGGTGATAGCCTTGATCGAAGAAGGGATCCAATGGTTGGTTCCTGAGCGCGGTCCGAGCCTCGTGGATGTCTTTGTGTATAATTTGCCGGGATATATTTTAGGAAGCGGCCTTATGTTCTTGTTGTTTCGGGGAAAATACAAAAATATCGCCTCTTAAGTAAAGTGGACTCTATGTCAAGGGCTAATGAATAAAAGGCCTTCATATGTTGATTCAAAATAGTGAGATGGTTGTTCGGATTTTTGAACGACCATCTTTTTTTCGTTTTTTTCATGTCCACTCATTGGCATTCACACCATCCCAAGGCGTTTTTTTTATTAAATCAAATCGAAAATAATAAAAGTTAATCAATTTTAATAAAAAAATTAATAAAATTAATAAAAATGTTAAAAAAATGCTTGACAAACTTTAAAAACCTTAATATAATGAAAGCGTCAAGAAGAAAAGATCAGTTGATCGGGAGGAAAAAAGTGAGACAAGACATCTTAAAACAACTCACGGAAGGGCAACTGAACCCGAAACAAGCATATCGGCTTCTCTATCCTAACCAGCGACAATTGAAATGTAGAAAGGCCCATTTTGTGAAACTGCGCATCAAGATACCGGAAGAAAAAGGTGTCACTCGATTTCTGGCTTTCCTCTTCCTGCTTCCCTTTCCACTTTTCCTGGTTCGATGGGGACTCAAGTTTGTCAAGGAAGACCAAATGAAAGAATCGCCCCTTTCCAAAAAGGATATCCTCCACCTTATCGGCTATAAGCCGATTCGGCTTCAAGTTCGAGCCAATGATGGCGTCATCGTCAACATTCACACACTGTGAATAAAAAGTCAAACCTATAAAGAAATATGGTTAAAAGGAGGAAACGCAAATGGCAAAATGGAAAAACATACGAAAGAACCAGTCGTCTTTTGACGGACATCGCACACCCACTGGACATGAAATGTATGTCGCCGACCGCTTTATTCCGTCAATGCCAAGACTACTCCCGAAAGGCATTACCAATACCAACGACAGCTTTTGGAACCACTAATGAAGAAAATCTAAATTGCCCAATCCCTCGATATGTGATGAAATGCATCACCCCGGGAGGGCAATTTAGAACTAATTCATGATTAATTCCGGGAATCATCCCGACATAGAAAAGGAGACAGCATCATGTCAAGAGAAGAAAAATCCTCAGCGAAATACCCCGTTATATCTGAATGTCCCGTCTGTCATCATGAACTCACCGTCGCAAAATTGCATTGTGATCATTGCCATACCGGAATCGAAGGAGAGTTCACCTTATCAAAGTTTAATTACCTTGATACCGAAAAATTATATTTTATCGAAGTCTTCGTTAAAAATCGCGGAAATATCAAAGCCGTCGAGAAAGAAATGGATCTCAGTTATCCCACCATCAAAAAGATGCTCGATGATGTCATTGTTGGTTTAGGATATACGCCGGACTCGGCCCCGGCAGAAGAACCAACCGGTGATGAAAAATCTACCGGAGCCGTAAGAATCGAAATCCTGGATAAGTTGAACAGCGGTGAACTCAAAATCGACGAAGCCATGGAAATACTGAAAAAGCTAAAAAAAGGAGGAAAATAAAATGGCAAAAAGCAATCTCATGCCGGAACGGATGAAGGTATTGGATCTCTTAGCAAAAGGCACCATTACAGCCGAGCAAGCGGAAAAACTGCTTGCCGCAATGGAACAAACGGAAGCGGAAACAGAAACGACTGCCCCAGTCGTTGCCAAAAAAGCCCCCTTTCGGATGTTGAAGATTTATGTCGACAGCGCAGATGGCGATGAAGTCCGGATCGAACTGCCGATCGAATTCGCGAAACTGTTGAAAAGCAAGAAATTCAACGTGGGATCAATGAACTTAGAAGATATGGACATCGATATCGATACATTGATTGAGATGATCAACTCCGGAGCCATCGGTGATATTGTCAATGTCAAGTCTGCCGACGGGGATGTCGTTCGAATCACGGTTGAATAATCAATGATAGCCTTGGGCGAATCGTTCCCATCTCGGGGGCACTGTCAAAGGCCACGCAACACTTAAACGTCCTTAATGAACGCTCCAAATAAAAAAAGATCCGCTTGGTCGCGGGTCTTTTATTTTCGGCCGACTCTTATATTTTGTCTGAGATTATGGTATAATACTTTTAGGTATGTGTTAGTTTTGGGGGCAACGATGAAATCTATCAGAGAGTTGTACAAAATTGGGTACGGCCCCTCGAGCTCTCACACCATGGGGCCGCAAAAAGCCTGTGAGATTTTCAAAAGCCGTTATCCGGATGCGGTTCGCTTCCGGGTGATTCTTTATGGTTCGCTGGCGGCGACTGGTCGAGGTCATTTGACTGATCAGATCATTGAAAAGACTTTGGGCAATGTCACAGTCGTTTTTGATGACACATTTGTTTTATGGCATCCGAATACCATGGATATTTTTGGTTATTCTGCGGATGAGAAGCAAACCTATTACTTGCGAGCATACAGTGTCGGTGGTGGATCGATTCGAATTGAGAATGAAACGACGGATGAACTACAAGATGTCTATCCGCATCAGACGTTTGAAGACATTAAACAATATTGTCTTGAACATCAGCTACGATTGTATCAATACGTCGAAAAATGTGAAGGCCAGGAGATTTGGGACTTTTTAAATCAAGTATACGAAACGATGATGTCGACCATCGATCGTGGTTTAAATGTCGAAGGAATCCTTCCTGGCGAACTGAGAGTTGAGCGCAAAGCAAAACAATTATTAACGCCGGCGATGACAATCGAACCGCCGGAAATCACCGAAAGTCGTTTGGTGAGTGCCTATGCATATGCCTGTGCTGAGGAAAATGCGAGCGGACACATCGTCGTAACAGCACCGACTTGTGGCTCATCGGGCATCGTGCCATCCGTTTTAAAGTATATGAAAGATCGCCATAAATTCCGAAAACAAACTTGTTTGAATGCTCTGGCGACTGCGGGACTTATCGGAAATATTATCAAACACAATGCCTCTATCAGCGGGGCGATCGCTGGGTGTCAGGCGGAAGTTGGCAGTGCCTCTGCGATGGCGGCGGCGATGCATGCGGAACTTTTTCGATTGTCATTGGATCAAATCGAATATGCTTCGGAAATATCATTAGAACACCATTTGGGACTCACCTGTGATCCGGTACTCGGATACGTGCAAATTCCTTGCATTGAACGAAATGCAGTGGGCGCTTTACGGGCAATCGATGCTTGCGGATTGGCTTTTTTTCTGGCAAAGTCTCGAAAAATATCATTGGATATGGTGATCGATACAATGTATCGAACCGGACAAGATATCCACACCAAATATCGCGAAACCGGCATTGGCGGTTTGGCACTACTTTATGGAAAGTACAAAAATGAAGGGAAGAAAGGATAACATGGACAACCTTCCATCCACACATCTGGTTGAAGCCATCGATCTGACACATGACGGTCTTGGCGTCTGTAAACTGGACGATGGCTATACGGTCTTTGTCGCAGATTTGTTAAAAGGAGAAACGGCAGAGATTATTGTTACCAGCAGAAAGAAAAATTATGGGTTCGGCAAAGTATTGCAGCGGATCAGCAAGAGTCCTTTTCGAGTGACTCCTCGCTGTCGGCATTTTTTTGAGTGTGGCGGCTGTGAACTCATGCATATGGAATACGATGTCCAATTGAGTTTTAAAAAATATCGGACAGAACTCAGTTTGCGCAAAGAAAAAATCGAAGAAGATCGGGTGTCCGACATCATCAGCATGCCTTCCCCCTATTACTATCGCAATAAAGTCGAAATTAAGTTTCATCAAGGCGAAAAAGGCTTGGAAGCTGGATTTTTCCGTGCGAAATCCCATACGCTTGTCAATCTGGAAGAATGCCATATCATGGGCAAACGCACATTTGATATCATCCAGTTGGTTCGCAATATTGCGAACGAACTGGGACTCAAAGCGGTTGATGATAAAAATAAACCGGGACTTTTGAGATCTTTGCTCATCCGGGAATCTCTCACGACTAAAGAAATCATTCTGCTCTTTCATTTGAAGGAAAAGACACTTCCTGAGGCCGATCTTATCGTGAAGAAGTTGACGACGAAAATCCCAGAAATCACCGGAATCGGCATCACAACAGCAAGCGACATATCGGCGCTGGCAACGGATCCCATCACGTTGCTTTACGGCCGGGATTACTTGATGGAACAAGTGAACGGCATCTGGTATCAAGTGAATTTCCGATCTTTCTTTCAAGTCAATACGGCCCAATCGGGGCGGTTATACCAAAAAGCACTGGAATATGCGGATATCAATCCCAAGACCCGAATGATCGACGCCTATTGCGGCATCGGATCAATCGGGTTGGCAGCGGCGAAGACAGCCTTCAAAGTGTTTGGGATTGAAATTGTCAAATCGGCCATTTTGGACGCCCGAAAAAATGCAGAATTAAATGACGTTCATAACGCATTTTTTGAAGTGGGCGATGCCGAGGAAGTTTTAAAAAAATGGAAAAAATACAAATTTGATGTCATTGTGGTGGATCCACCTCGGCGCGGCTGCACCAAAGGGTTCATTGAGTCGCTGCTTGTTCTCAAGATTCCTCGAATCGTTTATGTGTCTTGCGACCAAGCGACACTTGCCCGCGATTTAGGTTTGTTAGTCTCCGGTGGCTATCAAGTACAAGAGGTCACTCCGATCGACATGTTTCCGCAGACTGCTTCGGTAGAATCCGTGACGCTTCTAACGCTTTAAGTTCAAATGGAGGTCCATTGATGAAGGCTGATATAGCGATGGAAAGAAGCGAGAGAGTCGACTTCTGGAAAGCGGAAGAAGAAACAGCGCAGATGATTGGTTGGGACTTTTCACATATTCATGGCCGCTACACCGAAGAAACCGATTTGCCTTGGGACTATGAAACAATTGTTCGTAAATATATGAAAAAGAGCGACCGGCTTTTGGATATCGATACTGGTGGCGGTGAATTCTTGATGAAGCTCGATCATCCCAGTGAATTGACCGCTTGTACGGAAGGATATCCACCCAATGTCGCTTTGTGTCAAAAATCGCTATTGCCAAAGGGCTATGATTTTCGTATGGCGAGTGATCCCTCACACTTGCCGTTTGCGGCGGCAGCGTTTGATATCATCATAAACCGTCAC
>JAAYZB010000011.1 GCA_012515085.1 Acholeplasmataceae bacterium | reverse complement strand
GCTTTATGGGTTCATCGATCAGTGTGTCGATATCGATGCGATTGCCGATTGCGAAAATATGACGGAAGCGGAAATGCTCGTGGTGATGGAATTTATCACTGAAACCTACCCGAACTTCTTGGAAATGTTTTCTTATTTGCTCGACTAACAACTAATAACCTTCATATCCGGAGCCAATGATCACATTTTTGGCTCCGGATTTTTCTTTGTGTTATAATAAACTTAGGTGAGTATGATGATAATCGAATCGCAACATAATCCGATCTTTAAAGAATTGATGCGTCTTAAAACCAAGAAAGGCCGAAAAGAAACCGGGTGTTTTCTGGTCGAGGGCGAGCATTTGGTCTTGGAGGCGATTCAAGAGGGCCTTTGCGTCCAAACGGTTGGAATCACGAATTTTTCGGATTTTTCCGGTCCTCAAGTACTTTTATCGAGTACGTTAATGAAGAAACTCGCGGATACCGAGTCTTTCACTCACGTTTTGGCGGTCTGCCGAATGATCAGGCCAAAAGCAATCGGTTCTCGCGTGTTGCTTTTGGATGGGATCCAGGATCCCGGAAATCTCGGCACCTTGATCCGCTCCGCCAAAGCCTTTGGGTTTGATACGGTGATTGCGGAAGACACCGTCGATCTTTATAATTCCAAAGTGATTCGAGCGACCCAAGGAGCCCTGTTTGGCTTGAATTACCAAGAAGGATCGTTGAAGGAGTTTCACAAGACACACCCGGAATATTTATTGATTGGCACCGCCGTTGACCAAGGAACACCGCTATGGTCCTTGGTGGTGCCCTCCGGCCCCCTTGCCCTTCTCCTTGGAAATGAAGGACAAGGGGTAAGGCAGGAACTATTAAATCTCGCCACTCTCAACGTCACAATTGAAATGGAACCACGAATGGAATCCATCAATGTGGGTGTTGCTGGAGGAATCTTGATGTATCATTTAAGCAGAAAGGAAAACCGCTTATGAAATATATCACTAGAAAAGACAAAATCTTTGCCAAAGCCAAAGATGGCACAGTTCTTGCGGAAATCACTTTCCCCAAACGAGACAAGACCCGAACCGATATCAACCACGTCTATGTGGATCCGTCGTTAAGGGGTCAAGGCATCGCCTCAGAGTTGATGGCGCTTGCTTATCACCATTTGAAAGACAGAAACCGCTTGATCGTTGCCAAGTGTCCTTATGCAATCGATTGGTTCAAGAAGCATCCCGAGTATCAAGATATCGTGATCAATGTGAAAACTTCCACAACAAAAGTCGCTGAGAAATAATCCTTGAAACCGCCCAAGATTTATGATATAATACCATCGACATAAGGTAGATGAGAGAGGGTCCGACCCTCTCTCATTTTCATGACTTAGGGAGGATGCTATGGATTTGATCAAATTGAAAGAAACCCTGCGGGAGTGGATCGAACCGCTGGGGATCAAGCTCGATGACCTCGAATACGTGAAAGAACGAAAACAACGAATTCTCCGAGTGACGATCGATAGACCCGATGGCATCACGATCGATGATTGTGTCAAGGTATCGGAGACAATCAGTCCAAAACTCGATCTGCTGGATCCAATTCCGGAAGAGTATCAGTTGGAAGTCACGTCTCCCGGAGCGGAAAGAGAACTGAAGACACCGGAAGCGATCCAAAAAGCCATCCACAAATACGTGCAACTTCAAACCCTTCAAGAATCGATCGAAGGAATCTTGGATACGTTTGATGGAAATCAAATCACGATACTCGATACCAAAAACAAACCCCATGTCTTTTCCGCCAGCGATGTGAAGAAAATTCGCTTGGCGATCAAAATTTAGGAGAATAGATAACGATGATCAGCAAAGAATTTTTTAAAGCGCTCGAACAAGTCGCCGAAGACCGGGGCGTCTCCAAAGACAAGATCTTGGACATCTTTGGCAAAGGCTTGTTGAATGCCTACAAAAAGGATTTTAACGGCCAACAAAATGCCAAAGTGGTATTCAATGAAGAAAAAGCCGAAATCCTGATTGTGGCGACCTACCTTGTCGTCGACACCATTGATCCGGAAGCGGAAAAAGGCACGCAAATCACCGTGGAAGAAGCGCAGGAACTGAAAAAGAACGCGCGCATCGGCGACATCATTGAAGTCAAAGTAACCCCAAAAGACTTCGGACGAATCGCTGCTTCGAGCGCCAAGCAAATCTTGACGCAAGGATTGAAACAATTGGAGCGTGAACGCAACTTCGAGATTTTTTCCGAAAAAGTCGGGGAAATGGTCATTGCCGAAGTCGTGGCCATGAACAACGAATTTGTCACTTTGTTTTTGGGCTATGAGACCGAAACATCGATTCCCGCGAAGGATTTGTTGGAATCGGATCTCGTGATCGGCAATCATGTCCGTGTCTACATCACCAAAGTCGAACAGACGACCAAAGGTCCGAAAGTTTATGTCTCAAGAACAGACCGCAATCTCGTAAAACGCTTGATGGAAAACGCGATTCCCGAACTTCAGGAAGGCATAGTCGAAATCATGGGCTTGGCTCGGGATCCCGGAGACCGCTGTAAAGTCTGCGTGGCATCCAACAATCCCAAAGTGGATCCGCTCGGAGCGTGCTTGGGTCGTAATGGTGTTCGGATCAAAGAAGTCATTGATTTGTTGAATGGTGAAAAGATAGACATCTACAAATGGAGTGACGATCCGAAGGAACTCGTTTCGAATGCTATTCAACCGGCCAAATCGATTGCAGTGATCGTCGATCCCAAAGACAAAACCGCAATCGCGATCGTTCCGGATGATCAGTTATCGCTTGCGATCGGAAAGAAAGGGCAAAATGCCCGTCTGGCAGTCCAATCGAGCGGGTGGAAGATCGACATCAAGTCGGAAACCGACGCATTAGTTCAAGACATCCATTATTAGTCTCTTAAAAATAGAAGGGAGACAACCCCATGACCAGAGTCAAAAAAATCCCCTTGCGTAAATGCTGTGTCACCGGCGAAAGGCTTGAAAAAAAAGCGTTGATGCGCGTAGTGAGAACTCCCGAGGGCGACGTACAATATGATCCGAGTGGGAAAATGAACGGCCGCGGTGCGTATCTTGCTAAAAATAAAACCGTGATTGACAAAGCCAAGAAAACCAACGTGTTAGGAAAACAACTGGAAATCGCCATTCCGGACGAGATTTATCTCGTATTGAAGGATGCGATCGACCATGAACCGAAATAAAGTATTGGGCGATCTGGGCTTAGCACGTCGAGCTAACAAGCTCATCTTAGGTGAAATCGCCGCCTGGGAACTGATGAAAAAGGGCAAGGCGATCCTTGCGTTTCTTGCGAGCGACGCCGGCAAGAATACGTCGAAAAGGCTGGTTGACAAAAGCACCACGTACCAGGTCCGGCTCATCCGCGATTTCACCGCAGTGGAACTAGAGCAGGCGGTGGGACTTGCCAACATCAAAGTGATCGCCCTGGCGGACGCTCAGTTCGCACAATTATTGATTCAAGCAATCGACGAATAACAAGAAAGAGGTGGTTCAAATGGCAAATAAACGGCCAATGACCCGAAAAAAATCCAATTACAAATCCCCTAGTAACAAACCCACGAACAAACCAACACAACGGCCGCAACCCAAACGGCCGCTGACCCCTCCCAAACGTCCCGAAGCACTTGTCAAGATCGTGACGTATAAAAATGGCATGACGGTGTTGGAACTGGCGGATCAACTTCATCGTCCCGTTTCAGAAGTCATCAAGAAATTGATGTTTATGCGCATTTTGGCATCGCAGACTCAATCGGTCGATCGGGATACGGCGGAGATTTTGACGCTCGATTACGGCTATGATTTCCAAGAAGAAGTAATGAGCGATTTGACAAGATATGAAGAATTAGACATCGTCGATGATCCCAAAGATCTGATCGAACGCCCAGCAGTGGTCACGATCATGGGGCATGTCGATCATGGGAAAACAACTTTGCTGGACCACATTCGTCATTCACGCGTGGTCCAATCCGAAGCGGGGGGAATCACCCAGCACATCGGTGCTTATCAAGTCGAGAGAAACGATAAAGCAATCACATTTATCGATACTCCGGGACATGCGGCGTTTACGGAAATGCGCGCTCGCGGAGCGAAAATCACGGACATCGTGGTGTTGGTGGTGGCGGCGGATGATGGCGTTATGCCACAAACCAAGGAAGCCATTGACCATGCCAAAGCGTCCAAGACCGCCATTATCATCGCTGTCAATAAAATGGACAAACCCAACATCAACCCTGACCGGGTCAAACAAGAATTGGCCGATCTGGGTTTGATGCCGGATGACTGGGGCGGGGATACGCCGTTTTGTTATATTTCAGCCCTAAAAGGCACGGGTGTAGATGAACTCTTGGACACGATCCAACTCGTGGCTGAGATGCGGGAACTCAAAGCGAATCCTAAACGCAATGCGATCGGTACTGTGATCGAAGCGAAACTCGACCGTGGAAGAGGTCCGGTGGCCACCATTCTGGTAGCCAACGGCACCTTGAAAATTGGTGACTTTTTCGTGGCTGGCAACACCTACGGAAAGATTCGGGGAATGTATGATGACCTCGGAAGAAGTCTGCACAAAGCCAAACCCGGTGCCGCTGTGGAAATCACTGGTTTGAACGATGTGCCCTTAGCCGGAGATCCGTTGATGGTCTTCAATGATGAACGAGTCACCAAAGACATCGCTTCCAAACGGAGTGACCGCCAATTCAAAGAAGACCACGCCGCCAAAAGACCAGCGACGTTGGAAGAGTATTTCCAAAAAGCGGAAGGCACGGCCAAGGAACTGAGACTCATCATCAAAGCCGATGTCCAAGGGTCGATCGAGGCATTTCGCGGTTCGATTGAAAAATTGGATGTAGAAGGCATTTCGATCGACATCGTCCGAACTGGTGTCGGTGCGGTGACGGAGACCGATGTGACACTCGCAGAAGCATCCGATGCCATTATCATCGGGTTTGGGGTTCAAGCACCAGCCAACATCCGGGAAACAGCTGCGTCGAAAGGCATCGAAATCCGCGATTACCGCGTGATTTATGAAGCGATCAACGACATCGAAGCCGCAATGAAAGGAATGTTGGAACCCGTCTTTGAAAAGCGGATCATCGGCGAAGCCGTGGTTCGGGAAACCTTCACGATTTCAAAAATGGGTACCGTGGCCGGTTGTATGGTCACCAATGGCATCATCCGCCGCGATTCCGTCGTCAAGTTGATCCGCGATGGCAAGATCATCTTTGAAGGAAAAATCTCGTCACTCAAACGCTTTAAAGACGATGCCAAGGAAGTCCGTCAAGGGTTTGATTGCGGCATCATGATCGAAAATTACAATGATATCAAAACCGATGACGTGATTGAAGCCTCCGAAATGAAAGAAGTGAGTTCCAATGCCTAAATCCGATCGGTTGGAAACGCTCGTCCAACGAGCGTTTGGGGATATCGTCCAAAACGAAATCAAGGATGCGCTGGGATTTATGACCGTGACCGATGTCAAGATCACGAATGAGCTCTCCTATATGACGATTTTTTATACAGTTCTGGGCGATGAGAAAGCGAAACAGAAGACGGTTGAGACATTGGAACGGGCAAAAGGTTTTATCAAAAACCAAATCGCCAAACGCGTGAAAATGCGTAAAGTGCCGGAGCTGCTCTTCAAATACGATACCTCGCTCGACAAAGGCGAAAAGATCGATCGGCTCATCCGCGACATTCATTAACCGAATACACCCCGGTTTTTCCGGGGTTTTGTTTTGCCTTGGATTGCATGGAGTCACAGGATTTGGTATAATGACGGAGGTGAATAAAGCGATGAACGAACTGATAAAAGCCAAATTGGCAAGCTTGCCCGAAAGTCCGGGCAGCTACCGCATGTTAAGTAGTGAGGGCACCATCATCTACGTCGGCAAGGCGAAGAACCTGAGAAATCGGGTTCGTTCGTATTTTTCGGGGTGCCACGATCAGAAAACCGAGGCGCTTGTGGCCAATATTCATGATTTTGACTATATTGTCACCCAGAGCGAAGTAGAGGCGTTTTTATTGGAACTCTCCCTCATCAAGGAACACATGCCACGTTATAACATTCTGTTGATGGATGACAAGACCTACCCATATATTGAGATCACCCAAGAAACTCATCCCAAGCTGGTGATCACGAGAAAACCGAAAGGTACGAACAAATATCGATTCGGTCCCTATCCCGATCAGGGATCAGCACGGGAAACGCTCGAACTCCTGAACCGGATATTTCCGTTTCGCAAATGCCCGGTGTTGCCGGATAAAGTCTGTCTTTATTACCATATCGGGCAATGCCTTGGCCCTTGTGAAACAAAGGTAGAGCCGAAGGTCTATCTCGAGATGGCGGAGAAGATTCGCCGTTTTTTGGATGGATCCAGCAGTGAATTGTGTCAGGAACTGAAAGCAAAGATGGCCGACCAAGCCCAACGACTGGAATTTGAAAAAGCCAAGGTGACCCGGGATTTGCTTCAAGCGCTTGAAAAGACGACCGAGAAACAAAAAATCATATTCGCCGATAAGGGAAACCGCGATATTGCGAGTTTTGTGACCTATGATCACTATTTGGCGGTGGCCATCTTATTCATGCGACAAGGGCGCATCATCTTTTCCGAGAATCGGATAATGGACATCGTCGGTGATCCCGAAGAGGCGTTTCTTAGCTTCATGGCGCAGTTTTACGAGACCTCGCTGATCCCAGAGGAGATCCTGTTGCCGAGAATGACGGATCTATCACTCCTTGCGGCCGTTGTGGAAAACAAGGCCAAGGTGCCGAAAAAAGGCAAAAAAGCAGAGTTGGTACAAATGGCGACGGAGAATGCCCGGATCCATTTTGAGACGAATCTGGAACGTTTTTTGAAGAAACATGAAAAAACGATCGGTGCCGTGGACAAATTGGGCGAACTACTCGGGATGGAACCACCCTTAAGAATCGAAGCTTTTGACAATTCCAATCTTCAGGGAACTTTCGCAGTATCCAGCATGGTGATGTTTATAAACGGCCTTCCGGCCAAAAAAGAATATCGGAAATACCGGGTGAAAACCGTAAAGGGACCCGACGATATCCAAACGATGAAGGAAATCATCTATCGTCGTTATCAACGATTGTTGATGGAAGGAGGGCCACGTCCGGATCTCATCATCATGGATGGTGGGCTTTTGCAAGTGAGAGCCGCTAAAGAAGTTTTGGCTGGCCTCTACTTGGATATTCCGGTTGCGGGACTCCAAAAAGACCCGCGCCATCAAACCGATGTGTTGATCGGGCTCAAGGAAGAAGGTTATCCACTCGACCGACACGACTCTCTCTATGTAT
>JAAYZB010000092.1 GCA_012515085.1 Acholeplasmataceae bacterium | reverse complement strand
TTTTTTTATGGATTCAAACGGATTTCCATCATGACCGGATTATGGTCACTGTAGCGGAAGCCTTCATTCAATGTCTCTACCGATTCCAATGTGATGTTATCAGAAATGATAAAACCATCGATCACATAATATTGATTGTTTTCTGGATTTTCTGTATCGAGGGGTTGATGCAACAACCGGCAGGTGGGTGTACTTATATCCGCTGCGAAATGAAAATTGTTTTCAAGAAACCAATCACCAGCGAGCGGAAAAGCTTCCCAGAAATCGGGATTTTTCAGTTCGTAATAGTAGACTGGAATCTCCCCTTCATCCGTTGTATTCATGGATACTGCATCCGGAAATGTCTGATTGAAATCGCCGCCAACGACCACATAATTGCCATTCTCACGTTCGACCGCCATCAAATTCTTCAGCGCATCGGTTTCCTGAAGGCGCATTTCCCCGTCATCATAGGCGGAGAGATGGACGTTGATAATGACCAATTCTTGATCGGAACCCTCTACAGGAACTCGAGTGATCACCATGCACCGTTTCAAATTGGCCAAGCGGAGCGGCCAAGAAAAACTTCCGGGTAACTGAATCCGAATGGCTTCTGATTGATGAAAGTCGGTGAAAGTGGCAATACCGGAGTTTACTTTGCCCATCATTTGGGTCACATTGAAAGGGAAAGGGACAAAAATGCAGCGATAATTATAAGCGAGAGTGCTAGCGATTGGAAGCAACTGCTGAAAACGGGAATATTGGAGGGTGTTATAGGAACGATGCGAATCTTCGTCTACTTCTTGTAAAAGCGTGATGTTGGCGTCAACTGTTTCTATAATTGTTGAAATGCCCGACAAATTGGTTTCAACTTCAGCTAAAGAATCCATTCGGCCTTTGGAGCCACCATCCATCGCAAAGTCTTCGGTTTCACTTAAAGAAGCGTAGCCGATGTTAAAGGTTAAAATGCGGATCGTTTCATTTTGCTTTGCCCAATAGTCGGAAGTATCGTCCGGGTTATTCGTGATGGATAATTCGGTTTCCAGTGCGGGACGATACTCAAAGATTTGCAGAGTCAAAATGAAACCAATGATAACAACCAGAATCAAACAAACTATCAGTAAGAATATTTTTAGAACTTTTTTCATGCCATCGCCTCCAATATGATCAATCTGTTTTTCATTTTCTAATCTATGTTTAAAGGTTTTGGAGAAGAACTGGAGCTTTTCAGGAAAGTTGCTATAATAGAATTATATCACTGAAATGGAGGAAAACAGTATGGGATTTCTGTTTTTAGGCCTTGCAATTATCCTGGCCGTTGTTTTTATCTATGCAGAGACTTATCAAAACCCTTTGCTCTCTATGTTTTTGAAAGCTCTAGCCAGCTTTGGATTCATAACTTTATGGGTAGTCGTCCTCACGGAAAAGTTAGTAAATATCGATTCTGCTTATTATCAAGGTGTTTTGTTTCACAAATATCTCCCGGTAGCATTGCTCTTTGGCTTGGCACTATGTGCGGGGCTGATTGGTGATCTTATATTGGCGCTTAGGCCCTTAAGACCCGCGACAGAAAACGAATCGATTATTCTAGCGGGGATCATCCCATTTTTCAGTGGACACGTTTTTTATTTTTCAGCACTTGTCATGCTGAATCGTTTCAATTGGATACCTATATTATTCACGATCATCATGACTGGTATTGTCTTTATCATGGCGAAATACATGAAATTGGTTTGGGGACGATCGTTGATTCCATCGCTCTTGTATTCCGCGATGATTTTCCTCATGATCGGTCAAGCATTTTATAATCTGATCGACCAATCATTTTCTGGGTTTAATCTTGTGATACTTATCGGAGCCATCCTTTTTGGCGTATCGGATTTGATTCTATCACAAATCTATTTCAAGCCAGCAGGTCAACAACGAATGGTCATTATGAATCTGGCAACCTATTACGCAGCGCAAATTGCAATTGCTCTGTCACTTTTGTTTTTGGTTTGAAGAAATTATTCACGTAGACCTATCGTATAAGATCATGGCAAAACAGATCAAGACATGATACAATGATATTGGATTTGGAGGAGGGTTTATCAGAATGATACGAGTAGGTAAAATCCTCAAGCCTAGAGGCCTAAAAGGGGAATTGAAAGTGAAGTCGGAAACGGATTATCCAGAATTACGATTTTCAAAGGGCTCAACGCTCCAAATTCTGTTTGAGGGACAAACCCTTCCCGTTACCGTGGAAGACAGCCGGCTAATTGGCGACGAAGTGCTGTTAGTTTTTCATGGGTTCTCGGATATCAACCAAGTAGAAAAATTTCGAGGAGCGGTTCTTTTTGCGGATGAATTGCCTGAAGATCAGGCAGCCAAAGATATTTTTCACGCCAGACAATTGATTGGCCTAACGGTGTATCAAAGCCGAGTAGAAAAAGGATCTGTTACGGATATCAAAAGTTTTCCGCAAGGAGACTATCTCGAAGTGACCAAGTCGGATCAGAGCAAAGCGCTCATTCCGTTTCGCGATGAATTCGTTTTAGTCGT
>JAAYZB010000091.1 GCA_012515085.1 Acholeplasmataceae bacterium | reverse complement strand
TGCTCCGAGAAAAGCTTAACCAATAAAGTAGGTCTCTCGTTCGTATATAATACGGAAAACCCCCAGAACTATTCTCACTGTATAGGAATATGATATAATGTTCCCAAGGGGGTGATGCCCGTGTCGAAAAATCTTGACGCTTATATTGACCGCTTATATGACAAAGATGAAGATGCCTTTCGAATCATCTATGATGAAACCAAAAAAGGAGTCTACTCGATGATTGTCGGGATCGTGAATAACCCCGCCGATTTGGAAGACTTGATGCAGGACACTTATATTCGGATGTTAAAGAGTCTTCATACGTATCAAAAAGGACGAAATTTTGTTGCTTGGGTGATGCAGATAGCCAAAAATATCGCCTTAGATCATTATCGAAAGCATCGCCGAGAAACCCTCTATGATCCCCAAGAAGACATGAATCTCTTTGACGCAAATCAAAGCGACTCCGTCCCTCATGATACCACAATCACCGACCTGATACGTCCCTTGGATGAGGAAGAGAAACAAATAGTATTACTGCATATCGTCCAAAAAATGACATTCAAACATATCGCCACCTTGATTGAAAAGCCTCTGGGAACCACTCTCTGGCTTTATAATCGCGCTATAAAAAAACTTAAAAATCATTTAGAAAAGGAGGAATAGTGATGAAACGAAGAGACTTATATCAACGAATCGAAACCGCTGTTGATAAAGCAATTCCCGACGTCTTCTCCAAAATTGATCTTCAGTCGATTCCATTACCGGAAAGACCAGAATCCATCCGAACAAAACCCAGTTGGCAACAAGCTCTTCGCTATTCTGTTTCCTTCTTGGTTTTAGTTGGCGTTCTTTTCTTGGGATTTCAACTTGCATTTATGTTCCCTCAGACACAAACGCATCCCTTGGAGACCGAAACAGACATCCTTGGTTTTCAAGCCTTATCCGCCATAGCGCTCGTCGATTCGGATGCTTTAGAGGAACTATCCTATCAACCACTCCTATTTGCTTTTGACTCAACAACCGACTTTACTGAAGCCGAACTGGATACGATCAATGACTATCTCAACATGTTGGAAATGGCTTTGGGAAATCAAGAGTCTGCGTTTGAGTTGATTGACTCTGATCGGACAGAATACCCAGTTTGTTTGCGAATTCGCCGGACTGATCTCCTCAAGCAAACTCACGAGATCAAAGTCTATTACCAACAGGAGACCACGGATGCCGAGATCATTTATCAAGGAGTCGTGACGGAGATGGAAGCCGAATATGCTTTCTCGGCCTCGTCTCAAGATCTCACTACCCATCAGCCTTCCTTCTTCCGCCTGCAAATCGATCCGCTCAATACCGTCACGATCACTGACAATTCCGATGAAACGGGTCAGAAATTCATCTTTCAAACGCTTCGTTCTGGTAGCGAATCCGCTACCGTTGAAATCGCCTTGACAGCGACAAAAAATCAATTGCGAGCGTCCATGAAATTGAATATTCTTAATAAGCAGATTGCACTAAAAGTTGAAAAGAATCAAGAGAATAATGGATTTAATGTGGAATATGAAACTGAAAAAAATTCAGAAATGCACAAAGGAAATATGGATATCCAGGTAACATATGACGAAGTTGCGAATCGATACCAATATCATTACACCATTCGCAACCGCCAAGGTAATACTCAGCCAGATTATCATGGCAACCGTAAAAAAGGTCGCCAAACGACAACCACGGAATCGATTCCGACAACCACAGAGTCCGATTCGTCCAGCGTGACGTCTCCTCCCTCAACTCGTGAGCCAAGTAGCCCTGGACCGGGGACTTCTCAAACGAGTCAAACCGAACATTCGGGACATGCTTCTGGTTCAGGCTTCGGTTTTGTGATTCAACCTCGCGCTCGTTGTGCCTTTCCCCTATCCGATCAATAACAAAAAAGCCGATCAATCGGATCCGTTCCGACTTCGGCTTTTTTTATTCGCAAATCACCCGCCAAGCTTCAATCAATCTGGATAAACTCCAAGATGCGTTAGCTGGAGAAGTCGACGGTAAGCGCATGGCGTGTGTTTGATGATCCGGAAAAAATCGGCGGTACAAATCGGCGGCTTTTTGACCATTTAAGTATATTCGATCAATCGAGGTTCCTTGAATCAAAGCTGGAATATTACTTACTTGTATTGGTTGGATTGACTGGTCAGAGGATCCAACGATCCGACAAGACACGATCACATCATAGAGCGCAATTCGATGTTTTTTGAGACATATTATTTTCTCTGAGGTTTGTGCTTGGACAAAATCATCACCAAACAACTCCGACAATACCATCCAAAATCTATTTTTTGGATGAAGATAATAAAATCCTTGCTTACGTGATTGAACAGATGGAAGACTTCCGAGTATCAACAGGCGGCTATCGGGAAAGATGACGGGTTCAAATTCGTTGCTTACCATCTCACTCTTCATATATCCCTCTCTAATAATTTAACGTCTACGGCGGAAAATACCCATGCCACCGCTCCTCCCTCCTTGACCAACGACCCGAAGAAATCCGCCCCCGAGTCCAAAAAAGAGAAGTGCCATAACTCCCGAAAATATCCGCATTCCCCAAGAAGAAAAGGGAGAAAAAAGATATCCCAAATAACTCATCTGAATGGAAGAAAAATCCGAATCTGACGGAACATAATCCAACGCAAACGCGTCGAATTCTTCCATCTTGACCTCAATGGTATCGTTATATTCAAGCTCATATGCTTCCCCATAGATGTCAGATAATATCAAATAGATCAAATGGACCGCTCCCCGACTGATATCATCTTCATCATCAATGGCTTCCGCGATGTAACTGTCTTGTTCGCCGGGCAATAATATCGGTTCCATCCGATATCCGGGTTCAATTCGTACATAGACGTCTTCTCCGACAAAAAACATGAGAATCAACGCTCCCATATCGTTTTTCCCGATCCCCCACTGCCGATACAACTCGGTCGCATTGTATGATTCTTCAATCTCATCCAGTGACTCAACAGCGAATGTTGCAATCACAACCTGGGTCCCACCATTGTCATAATCTTGTGAGATTTCATACATCTGAGCAGACTCAAACAAGATGATGTCTTCGGCGGCATCTGAGAGTTTTTCAGCATAGTCATTCACATAAAATTCCCGCGTCGGGCGCGGGTATGTTGTTTGATTGCGAAAAATGAATATGGCCGCAATAGCGACCCCGAGCAAACCAAGAAACAGAAGGGACCGAACGCTTTTACTCATCTTCACCGAAATCGATCGCGGGCAATATCTCGACTCCTGGGCTCTTTTCCCAATAATCTTTTTCTCTATCAAAGCCGAAAAGTGATGCCAAGATCACTTTGGGAAACTTACGAACGTCGGCGTTGTATTTTCGCACAGAATCGTTGTAGTCTTTCCGGGCGACAAACAGCGCAGATTCCAGTGCTCCAATATCAATCAACAACCCATTGTAAGCATCCGCGCTGATCAATTCTGGATTGTCTTCAATGATGATGATAATATCCCGGACAACTTCTGCTAATTCTTCGTCAGCCGCAATCATTGCCTCCATATCACCACTTGCGGCAGCGGTGCGAGCACTGGTGATCAGATCAAAGATTGCTTGTTCTTCCGCGATCAATCCTGAAATGGTCGATACCGCACTGGTGATCCAATTATGACGCTCTTCCAACCTTGCGTCAATCAATGTATAGCTGTAACTGGTCGATTCGTCCAAGTCCACTAGCGAGTTATACCCAGAAATAACCGCTGTCGTCAGGGATAAAAGAAATAAAACAGTGACTGAAACCACAATAATCCAGATTTTTTTCATAAAATCTTCCCATCCTTTGTGTTGGATTCACTAAAATTACCTACTGGAATTAGGTATTGATTTTAAAAAACTAACCATCGCTTTTTTGCAGAGGAAATCCTCGTATTTTTTTGTGTTGATGATATATATCAAAAAGATATCACTATTGTTTTTGATTATCAAGTGGGATATTGGATATTGATAAAAAAAAATTGCCTCTTTTATCTAAAAGAAAAACCGGCGGGTTTTTAAAACGTTATGTCGGATCGTTTATCGCTTTGTTTTATCCATCTGACAAGGGGCCGCAGTCTTCTTTGCTCATACATTCATCTTCTTTTTCGAACTCCAATGTGGCATGATCGATCCCCAATTGATGCAATTGATCATGAAGCTTTCGCTGAATCCGGTCAGTGTCAGACGAATCCAGATTGGGCTCGAGCACAACATGTGCAGTGAATAGTTTCTTGTCGCCTTCTAAACTCCAATAATGAAGGTGATGAATGTCGTTGACCCCGTCAGTATCCATCAAGACTTTCCGTAATTCTTCGATTTTCGGTTCATTCGGTGCTTTTTCCATCAATACATCGATGACTTTTTTCAAATGGCGAAAAACATGAAATAAAATAAAGAGAGAAAATCCAATGGATAAAATTGCATCGATCAACAACAAATCCGTATAATGCATCAAGATTGACGCCAGCAACAATAACGCCCAGCCAATGACATCTTCCCAAAGATGCAAACCAACCGCTTTTTCACTGAGAGTTTTTCCTTTTTGAGTATGCCAGGCCGCAATTCCATTAATGAGTATGCCGGCAAAGGCAAAATAAATCATAAGTTCGGCATTGATGGCTTCTGGATTCATGATCCGTTTAACCGCTTCAATAATTATGAATATGACACCGATCACCAATCCAAATGCGGCGATCAATGCGCCAAGAAGCGAATAGCGATGATATCCGTAGGTAAATTCATGATCCGGTTTTTTACTGGCTTTGTGTTCGAAATAGACGGCAAGTCCGATGGAGACCGCATCCCCGAGATCATGAATGGCATCGCTGATGAGCGCGATGGAATTGGTTAGAATACCCCCGACGATTTCAATGATCGTAAAAAAGAAGTTAAGAAAAAATGCCAATGTCAACCGATTGGCAGAATGTTTATGTGTCAAGAGGCTCCCTCCGCTCTTAATAAGATCGAGTCATTGGCAATTTGTTTGTTGGCGTTTTCCATAACTGCAATGATCAAAAAGAACAAAATCATAAATTGCGGCATCAAATAGACATTATCCACCATACCATGGATATGAGCCCCAAGCACAGCAATGCCCAAAATCACGGTTTTTTCGTTGATCCGAGTAAGGATGATGCGAAACATCATGATTACTTGAATCACTAATCCGACAAGACCAACCAATCCGAAACAAGCCATAACGTGTAAGATGGTGTTATGAAACATTCGAAAATTGCCAAATTCATCCACTCGGGCGAATATTCCCGCTCCAAAAAGCGGTTTTTCCTTAAATGTTTCCCATGCATCGATATAGATCTCTATGCGCCCGGTATCATCTAAAAGCAATACTGCAAACCGATCAAATATTGCCAAGAACAAGTCTTTGAATATGATGATGATCAGTCCCATGACGGCGATAACCCCGATAAAACTGATTAAGGATGATTTCCAAGTGTTCGTTTTGAATAAGTAGACAATCAAAAAGGGTAGAGTGGCCAAAAAAGCGACGATCCCGCCTCGGGAAAGGGTAAAGAACAATGCCATGATCTCAATCACGATCAATAAAATCCAGGGAAAATTGATTTTTTGCTTTCGAGCATAATAGAAAGCCATGGGGATAAACATGATCAAATAAGTTGCCACATAATTGGAAATACCCCAACCGAGCGTAATTGTTTTTTGTTCCAACGCCAAAATGACATCGTCGACTCTTAGATAATAGACGAGCACTTGCGACACAATCAAAAAACCCAAAATAACCATCATGCGAATCAAATAATCGGTATGATTGCCTTCTAATGAATTCACAAAATAGAAATAGACAAACGCATAGGTCAACCCAATCAATGCATAGAATAAATAATTGATATCCACGTGTTCGGCATTGATTGTCGATAAAAGCATCGCCAGAAACATGATTCCAATTCCCATGGTCATTTTCCCTTTAAAGATATTTACACGAAAACGGATGATATGCGCGACAATCCCGCCAACCAGGGCGACTGGAACAAGATAAATATAGAGCGGAATCAATTCCATCGACCATTCGGTTTGGCTGACCATAAAGAGCGCATTCATGAGAAGCGGAATTGCTGGCATGATATCGCGGGACAGCAAAAACAATAAGAAGAGAAATACCAAAAATATAGGAATCCCAATCGATTCCAATCCCGTCATCCAAATGATGAGCGTCACGCCGCTCGCGATTGCTAAATATCCAGTCGAATAGAGAAAGGATTGTTGCTTCATCGATTGCCCTCCCTTGTTACCATGTATTTATTATAATATATTTTTGATCAATTGCTTACATAACATGCAATTCTTCATAAGCCGCTTCTTTTGTTCTCGCTAATAAGGTCATTCTTTTTTTCCCCCAAGTGTCCAGCGGTTGGAAAAATTCCATTAGCTTCTACTTATAAGAAAACCTCCCCTAGACTATCGGGGAGGTCATTCGAATTCTTCAACTATCTATGTGCGAATGATGGCATTGTCATACGAACGAAAATGGTACCGGTGGTCGGACTCGAACCGACACGCTTCTAAGGGCAATAGATTTTGAGTCTATCGTGTCTACCAATTTCACCACACCGGCATAGCACTCATTATTATACACTATTTTTAAAAAAAGAAAAGAGTTTTTTACTGGGCTATCAGAAAAAAAGCAACCGGAATATCCCGGTTGCTTCTTAACGTTTGGATAGCTCCAGCATCTCTTCGGAATACTGGTTGGTATATAGTTGATAATAGTGTTTGTGCGCCCGAATCAGTTCCGAATGCGTGCCTTCTTCAATCACTTCACCGTCTTCCAATACCAAGATGCGATTGCTGTGGACGATGGTGGAAAGTCTATGGGCAACGATAAAGGAAGTTCTCCCTTTTAAGAGTTTGTTAATCGCTGTCTGGATCAACTGTTCGGTTTCTGTATCCACAGAGGACGTGGCTTCATCCAAAACCAATATTTTGGGATCTGCCAGTATCGCCCGAGCAAAAGACACCAATTGCTTTTGGCCAACGGACAGCCGCGAACCGCCTTCCCCACATTCGGTATCGTAGCCTTTTTCAAAACGCATAATAAAATCGTGGGCTTCAACGGCTTTCGCGGCGGCAATGACTTCATCATCTGTCGCTTCCAGCTTCCCATAACGGATATTTTCCATCACGGAGCCAGAAAATAGGTGCGGTGATTGCAACACGTAGCCCAGATTGGCGTGTAGCCATCCCATGCTTCGCTCTTTGTAATCGACGCCATCGATCAAGATTTCTCCTTCAGTTGGTTGATAGAATCGGCAAATCAAATTGACGATGGTCGTCTTTCCGGCACCCGTCCGCCCGACGAGGGCAATGGATTCTCCCGCCTTGACTTTCAAGGAAAAATTCGTGAGTACCTGTTCTCCGACTTGGTATTTAAATGATACATTTCGAAACTCCACTTCGCCTTTTAAAGGTTCAAAGTTATCTTGGTTATATTCAAAGAGCGTTCCGTATTTTTGAATGACTTCCGGTGAGTCTTGAATATCCGGTTCGGTCTCGATCAGCGAGACAATCCGCTCAGCCGATGCTTGGGCTTGTTGGAACCGAGCAAAAATCGAAGCGATATTGTTAACCGGATCGAAAAACGCCCAAACATAGTGGGTGAACAAATACAAGGTCCCAACGCTGATGGTCAAATCCCAGACCATGTTTCCTCCGGTATAATAGATCAGTGAGGTACCAACAGCAATCAAGAAGATGATTGAAGGAAAATAAAGTCCATGGAAGAGTGCCGCGCGAATCGACTGAACTTTCATATCCGATGTCAAATCATCGAAATCTTTAAAGTTGGCATCTTCCAAAACCAGGGTTTTTGTCGTGATAGCGCCCGTCAATCCTTCATTGAAAGCTCCCGTTATTTTTGAGTTGACTTTGCGGATGGAGCGATGGGCTTTCAAGATTCTTTTTCGAAAATAAATCGATATCAATACCATGAATGGAACAACCGCCATGGTAATCAGAGCGAGAATCGGATTGATCAAAAACATGACAATGATCAGAAACACCATCAACACAACGCTCCAAGTAATATCAATCAGTCCCCAAGACAGAATATCCGACAAATTTCGGCTATCTGCCGTCATTCGGGCCATAATCCAGCCGGTCCGGGTGCGATCATAGTAGGAAAACGGTAATTCTTGGAGATGATGAAACGCTTTTTCCCGAATATTATATGCCAGTTCCACTTGAATCTTCCCAGCAAATCGGATGAATAAGTAAATCAAGATTCCTTGAAAGAGAGCCAAGAAGATATACATACCAATGAAAAATGGCAGTTTGGATAGATCCGACGTTTCCGCAATCAGGTTCGGTGTGATGATTTCGTCGATTGCATATTTCGATATATAGGGATAAATAACATCCGTGATCGCCAAAAACGACATGGATAAAATTCCAAAAAGAATCGGCTTTTTGAGCGGTTTCATAAAGGCAAATATTTTCTGCCATACATTCCAATCGATTTTATTCGAGGTAAAACTCTCCTCATCGAACAATTCTTCATTCATGATCGTCACCTCCTTCTAACTGGAAGTCGATTTTGGATTGAATATCCCAGATCTTGCGATAAAGACCTTTCGTCTTAATCAAATCCTGATGCCTTCCAGTTTCCACAATCTTCCCTTGGTCAAGAACCAAAATCCGATCCGCTTCTTTTGCGGTCGTAATCCGGTGGGTTATGATAAAGACGGTTGAATTTTTCCATTCCTTTTTTAAAGCTTCCCGAATTTGAATATCCGTCTCCGTATCGACCGCAGACAAAGAATCGTCAAAAATCAGGATCGGTTTGGGTTTTAACAGCATTCGCGCAATTGCGACACGTTGTTTTTGTCCGCCGGAAAGGGTGACTCCGCGTTCACCAACCAATGTTTGGTATCCCTTTTCAAATTGAACAATATCATCATGTACCCGGGCAATCTTTGCCACTTCTTGTACTCGGGGGCCTCCCCGTTGATTGCGGTCGGCAATACCGATGTTTTCTTCGACCGTTTTTGAAAACAAGAATGGTTCTTGCAAGATAATTCCCACGTTTTGCCGCAGGTAATGTTTTTCAATTTCCGTGATCGGGTAATCATCGATATAAATGGTTCCTTCTTGATAGTCCAGAAGGCGAACCAATAAATTCATCAAGGTGGATTTCCCTGATCCGGTTTTCCCAATTATCGCTACTGTCTCGCCCTTATTAATAGCGAAACTGATACCCTCCAACTGGTGATATGTGGAATCGGCAAAGCGGAAAGAGACATTGTCAAAACGAACACTTCCCGTGATCTCCGGTTTGAGAATCCCCTTTTCCTGAACATACTCATCGGACTTGCAGAGCACATCGTCCAGCCGCCCTACCGATACCGTTGCTTTGGAAAAGTCCCCGATGATCCGGCCAAGTTGACGCATCGGCCAAATAATATTGCCCGAATAAGCAAGAAATGCGGTATAAATGCCAAGAGTGATCGTGCCGTCTGTTGTATAGATAATACCGAATACAGCCGTCAAGCAGAACTGAACAAAGCAAATCATATCGGTCATGCTCCAGAAAACGGCCATCTTTTTTGTCAACAAGAAATCTGAATCGGTAAATGATCGATTCAATCCTTTAAATTTATTGACTTCATAGGCTTCGTTGGCAAACGCCTTGACCACCCGTGCCCCACTGACATTTTCTTGGACATGAGTCGTCATTTTCGCTTCGTTTTCTTCCACGACGGTAAACATCTTCTTGATTTTTCCAAAATAAAGTGCTGCTACCGTAAAGATGATCGGAGCAATTATGAGTGATATCAATGTCAAATTCGTATTTAGTTTGGACATTTGCCAAATCGTGATACCGATTAAAAAGATGAGACGCATGACTTCGATGATTTGATCCCCGATAAAATGGCGGTACGCTTCAATGTCGGTCGTTGCGCGTTGAATGATATCTCCGGTTTCTGCATGAGCATGAAACCCGAAGTCTAAATTCTGCAATTGTCGATAGAGGTTGTTGCGAAGATTATAGGCGATTCGTTCGGCAAAGATAGCGCTGAGCGCTCTTCGAGCAATGATCGCCGTCGAACGAATGAATTCCAAGGCGACCATCATCAATGCAGCCATCAATAAACTCTGTTTGACGGTGCCTCCTTGCACCAGATTCAACAAAAATGGTGGCAATTTCGATGGATCGCCCTTCAAAATCGCGTCGATGATATGTTGCCCGAAGAGTGGAACCAATGTTCGTAAATATTGAATAGCATATAGAAACCCAAAAGCAAGGATGAGTAGTGGCCATTGTTTTCCGATCCAACGGAACATCAAGAACAGTGACCGCCCCATGGGATGCTTGGGTTTTTCCTTTGTGATTGTTTTTTCCATATCTTTCACCTCTTTTCCCGTGATATGGACTTTCCGTAATCATTACATTTTTTCGATGATTTGCATACCCAACAGGCGCATTCCGTCGTCGATAACGAATTCAATCATTCGACATAGATGGAGTTTGGTATGTCTCTCAATCCGGTCAGAAACCAAGATTTTTTCTTTACCGTAAAAACTATTGAATTGAGTCGCGAGCGTCAATAGATATTTTGCCAAGATACTGGGTGCGTACTCTTGAACGCATCGTTGAATGATACCCGGATAGAAACTGATGGTTTTGACCATGTCGAATACATCATCCGAGCCAAACCAATTCAGATCGATCTTTCCATCAAAAACAAAAGTGTCTTCCGCAAAAATAGATTTTATCCGGACGGATGTGTATTGCAAATATGGCCCAGTTTGGCCAAAGAAATTCACGGAATCCTCTAGATTAAACTCAAAATCATTTCCGCGATAGTTCTTGAGATCGTTAAAAATAATCGCACTGACTCCGACTTTTTCGGCAATCAATTCTTTCTCCGCGAGATCAGGGTTTTTCTCTTCAATATATTCCCGGCTCAAACGGATCGCTTCGCGCAGCACGTCTTCAAGTCGGACAATTTTTCCTTTTCGCGTCGACATCTTCTTTCCGTCTTGAAGCACCAATCCGAAATTGACATGAATGATATCCTTGGCATACGGATACCCCATTTTTTCGATCACTTGTGCCAATTGCTGAAAATGCAGTTTTTGTTCGTTGCCGACCACATAAAGAACTTTGTTCGCCTGATACACCCGTTTTCGGTAAAAAAACGCTGCCAAATCTCGAGTGATATAGAGAGTCGATCCGTCGGTTTTTTGAATCAGTGCCGGTGGAGTTCCTTCTTCAAGCGGAACAATCATGGCGCCTTCATCTTCAATCAACAATCCTTTTTCTTGAAGTTCGTCGATCACCGGTTGCATTTTATCGTTATAAAATGCCTCGCCATCATAGGAATCAAAGGATACCCGCAAAAGTTGATATACTTTTAAGTAATCTTCAAGCGATACCTCGCGAAACCATGACCATAAATCGTGATACTCTTTGTTTCCTTGTTCTAACTCTTTAAATATTTTTCGGGCTTCCTCTTCCATGCCCGGTTGATCTTTTGCCCGCTCGTGAAACTCCACATACAACTTGACCAATTCCGGAATTGGATTCGCCTTGACAGCTTCTTTATTTCCAAAATGCAAATAGCTATAAATGATCTTTCCAAATTGCGTTCCAAAGTCACCAAGATGATTGATACGGATGACTTTATATCCACATTTTTCCAAACAGTTGCCGATCGCATGTCCAATAATGGTCGATCGCAAATGACCGATTGAAAAGGGTTTGGCAATATTGGGTGAGGAGTAGTCAATCGCAATCACTTCGCCGTTTCCAACCATGGA
>JAAYZB010000090.1 GCA_012515085.1 Acholeplasmataceae bacterium | reverse complement strand
TTCAAGCAATTTTTTTAAAAGTGCTGTTGCTAAGGGATGGTGCCTCCCCAGTCCCGGTCCAAATAAAATGACGTCGCTCTGAGTTATTGCCAAATTCAATTCCTCAACCGATCCATAGAACGTGTGCATGACTTCTGGAAAAACCGGTTGAACATAGGGGATATCGGGGGCGTAGACGGCAACCTTCACCAGACCTGCCCCACTTCGCAAAGCACTCATAGCGGCGATTTCTGGCGCACCCATCATACCGGGAGATCCACCAATCACAAGGATGTTGCCATAGTCGTACTTATGCGATCTTCTTTTTCTTGGTTTATACCCCGCAAGAAAATCGGAAAAATCCAAATATTGCCGGAGAGGTTCGCCTTCCGCAAAAAGAAAATCCAAATCCAGAACATTCAGCTCATTGGTATAATCCATGCCATCGCTTAATAGATGTCCCAACTTCCGATATTGAAGCGCACCTGTCACATTTGCTTTCAATGCGCTTCCCAACACCTGCCCGGTATCCGCATGAATGCCCGATGGGATATCGAGCGCATATACAAAAGCGGACTGTCGATTGATCACCTCGATCAGTTCTTTTAGTTTTCCCGTAATCGGACGATTGATCCCCACACCAAACAATCCGTCCACAATGATTGTGAAAGGGGCTATGAAGCTCGGCAAATCGGGGATGCTTTCCAAGGAAAAAAGCGCATCTAGGGCCAATTGAGATTGGCAATCTTTTGCGGAAGACGGCCAATCCCGATTCGGATCGACCATTAACAACGTGAGTTCCCAGCCATCCTCAAAGGCCAATCGACTGAAAACAAGAGCGTCGCTCCCGTTGTTCCCTGGACCAACGAGCACCAAGAGCCGAGACTTAAGCATTTCTTTTTGCTTATAACGCAAAAAATCACGGTAAAGGCTCGCTCCCGCTTTTTCAATCAGTTGTGTCGTGGAACATTGACACTTTTGACAGGTATATTCTTCATGACGACGCATTTCTCTTTCGGTCACGATAACGTTCAAGGCAATCCCTCCTTAAGTCGTTAGAATGGTGCTTATCGCAAATATCACCGCAAGGTGAAGTGGATAGTAAAGATAGAAAAACCATTTGCTTTCTTTTCCAAGTTGGTGGTTATAAAAGAACAAAAACCCCGCACCCAGAAGCGACCCCCATTGGATCCAAGGATACTTGGCGTAATTTTCAATCCCCAAAAGCGTATAAAAGGGAATATCGATGAAGAGGCAATTTAAGAGAATCAATCCAAGCATCCACCATTGGATCTTTCTCGTCAAGCCAAACACCAAAATCAGTGCAATTCCATATGCTGCATAAGGGATTGCGAGCCATTCCGCCCCAATAAGGATGATCGGAATCAATAGTTTCCACGCCCAATGCTTTTGACTGGCAAGCCAAAGTGAGACAAGTCCGAAACATAACACCCAAATCACATTGGCTTGAAATAGTTCGGTTTCTTCCACCGTGTGCGAATAAATTAAAAGGCCAAGTTCGACAATTAGCGCAAAAAGGAAAAGTCGAAGGAAGTATTTAAACAAATTGCGGGTATGAAGAAAGCCTTCCGCCACAAAAAACGCGAAAAGAGGAAAAGCGATTCGACCGATCACCCTTGCAACATCGGTAACAATTGATTCCATCGGCAACAAGTACAACCCAATATGATCGATCGTCATCGTGATGATGGCTATGATTTTTAACTGACGCGCACTCATAGAATATACCTTATCCCTCATGTAGGAGTTGATTTTACTTAGAAAAGTGATAACTGGATGGCATCTGCCTTTTTTTGATAAAACGGCTTCATGTCACTTTGCTTGGTCACAATCCCTTTGTCGCTTGTCAATTTTTCAAACAGTTCCTGAAGTTTTTTTTGATTGGGGCTTGGACAAATATACTTTTCGCCGTATGCTTTTTCATAACGGTGTCTTAGTCCGGGAAACAAACGATCGAGTTGCTGATAAAAATAATCTCGCGATCCTGGTCGCATCGTCGTATTCATCCCAAATCCAATGATGAACTGAACACCGGATTGGGCAGCTCGTTCGACAATCCCCGAGATATTCGCTTCATTATCCTCGATGAAAGGCAAGATTGGTGTCATCCATATCCCTGTTGTGATGCCTTTTTGCTTAAAAGCAGCCAACACCTCAAAACGTCTGGAAGGCAAGGCAACATTCGGTTCGATTTGTTTAGCCAATTTATCATCCCATGTGGTGACAGTCAGACTGACCACGGCTCGATAACGCTTGTCGATCTCATGATAGAGATCCAAATCACGAAGGATCAAATCACTTTTGGTCAGCGTTGAGATACCAAAGCCGTATTGGCGAATCAGTTTTAAGGCCCCTAAAGTCAATTTTAAATCCTTCTCCAAGGGAACGTATGGATCGCTCATGGACCCAGTGGTTAAAAGCGCTGGATGCCTCCGCCGCGCTAGCTCGTTTTCCATGAGTATCAACGCATCTTTTTTAACACCAACATTTTCGAAATCACCAACGTCATAACAAAAACTTCGAGAGTCACAATAGATGCACCCGTGCGTACACCCTCGATATAGATTGAAGTTGTTATTGGGCTGGATGATGCTCTTCACTTCCAAAATACGCATCCCTCCCACCTCCAATACCCTTTTTTTTACAAGTCAATTTCCAACCGGACGGGACAATGATCGCTACCTAAAATACTTCCCAAAATTTGCGAATCCTTTACACTCTTCATGATTCTTTCCGACACCACAAAATAGTCAATCCGCCAACCGGCATTGTTTTTTCGGGCATTGAATCGATAGCTCCACCAAGAATACTCGATTTTTTCCGGGTAAAGTGTCCGGTAAGTATCGACAAAACCGCTGGCAAGCAATTCTGAGAATTTACTTCTTTCTTCGTAAGAGTATCCCGCATTTTGTTCATTCGCTTTGGGATTCTTCAAGTCGATGGGCTGATGGGCAACATTCAAGTCCCCGCATAAGATAACGGGTTTCTTTTGATTTAGCGAATTCAGATATTGGCGAAAGTCGTCTTCGAATGTCAACCGATAACCCAGTCTTGCCAACCCTTCCTGCGAATTAGGAACATAGACATTGACGAAATAAAAAGGCTCATATTCCAGAGTGATTATTCGGCCTTCATCATTATAACGTCCGTCATCCAATCCGTAAGTGATTGCGACGGGTGCTTCTTTGACATAGATCAAGGTTCCTGAATAGCCTAATTTATCCGCCGAATTCCAGTACTCGACATATCCAGGAAAATGAAACTCTTTCTGAGCTTCCTGCATCTTTGTCTCTTGAATCGCAAAGATATCTGCCTGTTGCTCATTAAAAAAATCCGCAAATCCTTTCTTCATCGCTGCCCTTAAACCGTTCACATTCCACGAAATCATTGTCTTCATTGCACACACTCCCTTTAAGAACCTCAATATTATTTTATCATATTCTGGTTTTAACCCAGGAACAAACGAAAAAATCATCATAAAATCCATTGCTAAATTTACTTTATTCCAAAGATAACATATAATAGAAAGTGATCATATTAGCAAAAGGAGCCGAACCAATGCAAAAAAAAGAAGCCATGAAAATGGCGATCAGGAAAGCTCAAGAAACGATGAAACGCAATTATGGCGGTCCATTCGGAGCCGCTATCCTAGATCCAAATGGCCAAATCATTGCCGTTGCGAGCAACACGGTATTAAAAGATCACGACGCGACGGCTCACGCGGAAATCAACGCCATACGCCAAGCATCTCTTGCCCTGGGAACACATGATCTATCCGGATGCATTCTGGTCGCAACAGCTTATCCTTGTCCCATGTGTTTAGGAGCAATCATTTGGGCAAACATTAAGAGTGTCGTCTATGGCGCCCGGAAAGAAGATGCCGATCACATCGGCTTTCGCGATGATTTCATGTATCAATTCATTCGCGAAGGGATGCAGGATCGTGAGGTGTTGTCACTGGAAGAAAGCGAGCGTGAAGCCTGCTTGGCACTTTTTAAGGAATACCAAGAAAGATCTGGTACGATATATTAGCTGTTGATGAAAAAAAATCAGGCAACCCTCGCTAAATCGGGTTGCCTGTTATTTTTAACGGGTGCGATCGGATGGACTCGCCATTGTTTTTCCCACGATTTCTCGATAGGTCAGCGTGCCGTTCACGCGAGTCGACTCCATGAGCGATAAACGGTCACAACGCATATAGAGTGCGGTAATCGGAAATCGATCGATGCCAAGTTCGAATGCTTCGGGAAATCTCACTTGTCGGGCCAGGGTGAAGTGGGGGCGATATTCTCTTTCTTCCAAAACAAACCCCAACGCTCTACATTCCTGAATCAAGTGGCGCTGAAGAACGGTCAAATCGGTATTTCTCTCAATGTTCCAAACGAGAATGTCTTTCAAGCCCTTTGTCTGAAAGAATCCTAATTGCTTGGTTTTGATGACAAACGGAAAAAACCGAGTCGTTTCCACGAGGGTGCTGAT
>JAAYZB010000089.1 GCA_012515085.1 Acholeplasmataceae bacterium | reverse complement strand
GACTCCTTGATGCCAAGATAACGGTATGTTCGGAGTGAAAATCAGCCTTGTGCTGATTTTTTTCATGGACATAGAACCCAAAAAATGGAAGGATATGCTATAATGATTTGTCAAATAATAAAGAAAGGATGGCCATCCCGATGGAATTAAGAGCAGAAATCAGTCGCGCCATTACCGAAATGGGTTTCGTCGATATGACGGAAATCCAAAAACAAACGATTCCGTTGTTACTCGAAGGACGGGATGTCATTGGACATTCACATACGGGAACCGGGAAAACCGCCGCTTACGCCATTCCCATTTTGCAAATGTTGGATTTTGAATTGTCGGGACTACAGACACTGGTGATCGCTCCAACGCGAGAACTCGCAGTTCAAATCCATGATGAGATCTGTCGGATCGCCAAATACCTAGAACATTGCCGAGTACTGACGGTTTTTGGTGGCGACCCGATTGGCCGGCAAATTATCGCTCTGAAAAATCGTCCACAGATTGTTGTTGGCACTCCGGGACGAATCATCGACCACATCCGGAGAAAGACGCTCCGTCTCGACCATCTTCGCTATTTGATCTTGGATGAAGCGGACGAGATGCTGAAAATGGGTTTTCAAGAAGATATCGAGTCGATATTATTGGAAACTCCACCGACTCGTCAGACGCTGATGTTTTCTGCGACCATGCCCAAACCGATTTTGGCACTGGCGAAACAGTACATGATCGAGCCGGAGTTGATCCGGGTCATTGGCTCGGAGGAAACCTCAAGCGATGTGATCCAGCAGTACTACAAAGTAAAAAAAGAAAACAAAACCGAAGCACTCTACCGATTGATCAACATTTATCGACCCAAGTTGAGCTTGGTTTTTTGCAACACCAAAGTTCAAGTGGACCAATTGACACAAGAACTCATCGATCGCGGATTGAATTGCGATAAGATCCACGGGGATCTTCCCCAGACGACACGGATGGATGTGTTAAGAAAGTTCCATAACGGCGTTATCGATGTCATGGTAGCGACGGATGTTGCCGCAAGAGGACTTGACATCAAAGCCGTGGAGGCGGTGTTTAACTACGATGTGCCGGAAAAAGCCGATTACTACGTTCACCGCATCGGTCGGACTGGCCGAATCGGTCATATTGGTTATTCGTTCACTTTGGTCAGTCGCGGCGAATTGCGCCAAATCGAAGAAATAGAACGATTGACCAAATCCAAGATCAAAAAGCGCAATATCCCCACTTATGACAAAGTGCAAGATGTTAAGCACGATAAATTGATTGAACGCTTGCAGGAATATTTGACTGAGGAGAATTTTGAGAAAGAGTATCTCATTTTGAACAAAGCGATCCAAGCCAAACTCACCGAAGACCAGATCATCGTTGGCTTGCTGAAAATGCTCGTGAAAGAAGACAAAAGCGATGCCAACATCGAGGATATTAACGAGGAGTTTATTTCGTCCAAGCCTAAATTTGGCGCAAAGGGTAGTCAAAACACACGCTTTCATTTGAATTTGGGCAAAAATGTGGATTTGACGGTATCCGATATTCTGGATTTCATCTCCTCCAAAGTCAAAGTCGACAGACGAGAGATCCGCGATATCGCCATTCTGACGGAATTTTCCTTTTTCAGTGTGCCATTGCGTTTTCAAGACGACATTTTGGCCAAACTGAACAATCAGAAATTAAAAGGTCGCCGCGTCTTTCTATCGATCTCAAAACCAAAAAAAGCCTATTCACGGTAGACTAAAAGCAATTCATGGCTTTATCTTGACTTTTTGAGAAGAGTATTTATAATGAAATCAAAGAAAGCTGAGGAATCGAGAATGAAAAAATTAGGTGTACTTGTCTGTACGAATGCCGCAATTGATTATATTCCCCATGAGGATGATGTCCGGATTATCCGTTCCACAATTCTGATGGGCGGGAAAGAATACATTGATTTTGAAGAACTGACTGCCAATCAGTTTTACGAGATGCTCGAAAGCGATCCCTCGCTTTTCCCGAGAACGGCGATGGCCTCCACAGGAACCATGTTGGAAGCGTATGAAAAACTCCGGGATGAAGGCTGCGATGAAGCGATTTTCATCACGATCTCTTCCAAGATGAGCGGTATTTATGAAAATGCAATGATCGCCGCTAAAATGGTCGAAGGCATTAAAGTGACCGTCTTTGATTCGCGGACGGTCGGATACCTGCAATGCAAAATGGCTTTTCTTGCCCATGATCTTGCCAAAGCCGGAAAATCGATGGACGAAATTGTCGAGCAGTTGGATTTCATTCGTCAGAACAATCACATATATTTTGCGGTCAGCGATCTTAAATATCTAGTGAAAAACGGCCGGCTGTCAAATGCGGCAGGATTTCTGGCTGATGTCCTTAAAATCAAACCGCTTTTGGAAATCGATAAAACCGGCGCTGTCGTGACTGTGGAAAAGATCCGCACATTCCAACGGGCTTTGGACCGAGTATTAGAAAAATTCTTTGAAGAAACCAGTGGCAAGGACATTGAACCCTTTATCATTCATGCCAACAATCCGGATAAAGCGGAATATCTAAGACAAGCAGTACTTGCAAAACGACCAGAATACAAAGAAATCAAAGAGTTTATTTTAACACCGGCGGTGGGTGCTCATTGTGGCCCGAAAGCGATCACAATCGGCTATGTGCTGAATCCACCAAAAGCGTAAACGAAAAACAGTACTTTATCCGAAATCAAACAGTCCTTTTTTGGACTGTTTTTGATTGTGAAAAATCGACTTTGGTGTTACAATACTACCGGTGAACTGTCGAATGAAGCTGAAAAAACTTGTCTTTCTTGCAATTCTTGTCTCTGCCAGCATTGTCCTGAGCATCGTCGAAAGCGTCATCTCGACGGCGCTTTTCATCATACCCGGGGTCAAGATCGGACTTGCGAACATCGTGACACTGGTCTTGCTTTATATCTATGGCGAGCGCGATGCGTTTTTCGTGTTGATTCTTCGGATCTTTATCGTCGGACTGATTTATAGCGGCTTGATGCAACCGACGTTTTTAATGAGTCTATCCGGCGGGATTTTCGCGTTTCTGACCATGATCCTGATCAAAAAAATCAAGATCTTTTCCTTGCTCAGCGTCAGCGTCGCGGGAAGTTTGATGCATATGGTAGGACAAATCTTGATGGCGATGATCGTCCTCAAGACGAATGCAATCATCTACTATTTGCCTTACATGATCTTGATGTCAATCCCGACCGGGATCATTACCGGGATCATTGCCAAAAAGATGGTGCGGATCTTCGAGACGCAACTTCTAAAACGAATGGATTAAAAAGAGGACCCGTCGGTCCTCACTTTTATTCAGGCAGTTGGTAGAGATACAGGGATTCAAATTGATCCGAATAGACAATTGTCTTATCTGGCAGATACCAGACACCTTCCATTCCATCGGTTTGGTTGACAAAGTCGAGACCTTCTTCCACCGTCATCAAATAAATCGCGGTGGAATAGATATCGAGGAGCGCTCCATCTTCGGAAAGGATCGTGACGCTCATTGCTTCGCCTCCGGGATAGTGCGTCCTTGGATCGATGATGTGATGATAGACAGTCAAATCAGGACCGAAGAAGTAGTTTTGATAGTTGCCACTCGTCACAATACTGATTCCATCCGGAATGCGGAGATAGGTATAGAAATCAAAGAAGAGCGATTCGGATAAATTGGGTTCGATGAGACCGATATAATAATGGCCATCTTCTCGGTCAGGATTTTCGCCTCCCGCCTTTAAATTCGAATTGCCGGCATTTAACAAGTAATTGACAGATAGCGTATCCAGATAATCGGAGATGACTTCCGCCACATACCCTTTGCCATAACCGCCGAGATCAATTGCCATTCCTTCTTCTAAGAAGGTGATGGATTGATTGGCGGGATTCAGGAGAATCTTGCTGGAATCAGTCGCAAAGGTGCCGTTGTCAATGGTATCTCTTGGAATGGGACAGACATTATCCACACACTGAGAGCTTTCTCGCGCATCATGCCAAACGGATAAGACTGGACCAAGGGCGATATTGAACAGATTGACGCCATCCACTTGGATGTCTCCTTCATGGGCCAAGCCAAAGGCGATGGCGTCATAGAGCAATTCATTCAATATTGTCGGCTGAAGCCCGTGATGGTTGATGGTGTAAACATTCTCGATGCCGTCATACTCGTGATATTTGTCGAACAACTGATGGTATTCGACAATCAAGGATTCTACTTGTTCATAGATCGCCTCAACCTCGACCTCGTCCTCTATGGACAAGTAGAGTTTGAGTGAAATCGGTGTTGGTCCAAAATACAGGCTCCACGTCTTGGAACAGACAAATACGCCGTCGGTTTGTCCTACGGCGCAATACTCTGGATTGGGATTTTTGGCTTGACAAGCCAATAATAAGGAAAGGCTGAAAAGAAGCAGAATAAGACAGAATTTTTTCACAATTGTCACCTTGAACCATTATACTGGATTCATCCAGTATTTGCCAGAGTTTTTTCTTTGAAGGGAGAATTTTTCGCACAAATAGTGTATAATATACTGGAAATCAGAAAGGTGGTGAACACATGAAAAAATCGGATTTCCTCTTGATTGGAGCCCTGCTTATTTTGGGACTCGCCCTGTTACTTGGGTTTAAACTTTCTGAGAACCAGCAACGATCCGGGGCCGTGTTCGCCAAAGTCTTTTATCGGGATACGCTGGTACTGATGATCGATCTCGATCATTTGACCTATCAGTTATATGACACGCCTTACCAAAGTCAAATCGATGTGAGCCGTCATAAAGAGGGGATATTTTACGTTCCTGGCACCACCAGCGTCGATATGTCGGAACTCTATTTAGAGGATGATTATGCCCGAGAACAAGAGATCAAAGGCGTCAAGCTTTTCGTGAGTGAGGGAAAAATTCGGGTCTTGTATCAGGAAAGTCCTCGGGATGTATGCCAGTTGCAGCGGCCGACCAATTCTAGCTTGGAACCACTCGTGTGTTTGCCCAATGAACTTGTCGTGACCATCATGACCAATTTAGCTCCGGATCAATTTGTTCCGGATGGCGTATCGGGGTGATTCAGTTGAACATGACGTTATTCGTTGCCAATCCAATTGTCTTTGATATTGCGCGGCTGATCTTGTTTTTTGTCGGGGCCATTTTTGTCTATAATGCGTTGCAAGCCATCGATTTGACAAAAATGTTCAAACCCAATTCCACCAATCAAATCCGGTTTATTTTCATGGTGATTTCGGTCATCCTCGGCTATTTATTTGTGGATGCGTTTGTATCACTGTTTGAAATGTTGAATTCGTTGCTTTAGTTTTAATAGCGAAAGTTCGATTGGATTAAGTCGAACGTCAGTTGGGCAGATAATAAGTTTTCCAACTCTCTTTTCAAAGAGGAAACTTTATCATGCGGGAGATCAAACTCCAGCGTGACTTTTTCTTGATAAGATGTTTCAACGCGAAGTGCTTCGTTTTTGATCAGATAGGCTGCCTTATCCATTTCCGCATACGATAGGGTGAGACGCAAGGTATCGATCAGTTTTTTTTCGATTAATTCTGCCTGATCGATCAAGGCTTGGGCCGTGAAGGAATAGGCCCGAATCAATCCGCCCGCTCCAAGTTTGATGCCGCCAAAATAACGGATGACGACAAAAATCACATCCGATAAATCATTTTTATGCAAAATATCCATCACGGGCATGCCCGCAGTGCCTTGAGGTTCTTTGTCATCACTTGCCCGCTGGATCTGCTTTTCTTCTCCGATGATATACGCATAAACATGATGGGTGGCATCGGGATAGTCATGTTTCAATTTCGTCAAAAAGGCTTTGGCCGCCATTTCGGATTCCACTCGCGCACCGAAGCCCCAAAATTTAGATTTATGTATTTCCAGATTTGCTTGAACCAATTCTTTGATCGATCGCATAAAATCACCGGTTTGATTATATCATAACGGGGATGAATCTCATAGAACTTGCGTGAGGATTATGGTATAATACGGACGGTGATATGTTGTGAATATGCCGTATGAGCTTGGAAAAACCATCTTAAAAACATTGACCGAAAACAATTTTCAGGCCTTTTTTGTTGGAGGTTTTGTCCGCGATCGGCTGTTGGGGTTCAAGACGGAGGACATCGATATTTGTACCGATGCGACACCGGAAGAAGTGAAAAAACTTTTTCCAAGCAGTCTGGCGACGGGTGAAAAATATGGCACAATGACCGTGTTCATTGATCAATACCGCTATGAAATCACCACCTTTCGGGCGGAACGCAATTATCAAGATAATCGCCATCCGGGGAATATCGTCTTTGAAACGGAATTGGCGGGCGATCTTGGGCGCCGAGACTTTACGATCAATGCGATGGCCATGGGATTAGCGGAAGAAGTCATCGATCTATTTTCCGGACGCCAAGATCTTAAGCAGCGGTTGATCCGGGCGATCGGAGACCCTCTTCAGCGATTTAAAGAAGATGCGCTGCGAATTTTGCGAGCGTTTCGGTTCGTCGCCAAATTGGACTTTGAATTGGAAGCGGCGACAAAAGATGCAATCGAGCTCGCCATGCCACTTTTAGGCAGGGTGGCGAACGAAAGAATCCGGGTTGAACTAACGCAGATCCGGCAATATCCTTTTCGACAGAAAGCAATTCGACTAATGGTCGATCTCGGCATCGGCAACGTGTTTCCAGAAATCGTTCCGGGACTTGATTTCCTGGCGAATAAAGCGAATCTTTCATTGACGGAAAGCGAATTTTATGCGCTCTGCTTTTATCTCGCAAATACTGATATTCCCGATAAATGGCGATTTTCACGGGTTGAAAAGCGCCAAATAAACGCCATAATAGCTTTTTTGAAGCAGGCTCAAGAAGGCTCAATAGATTGGGAAATCGTGTACCAACACAAGCTTGCGACAAGCCTCTCGGGAGAGAAGCTGCTTGTTGGGTTAAAACCGACGATTTATAAAAGGGGCCGGGTTCAATCGCTCTGGCAATCGCTGCCAATCAAGAAAGTGTCCGACTTGGCACTTGGGGGCAACGACTTGAAAGAATACTTTCCGGGAAATGACAAAGCCATTGGCGAGTGGTTGGCATTGGCCGTCAAACTTGTGAATTCGACAAGGATACCTAATGAAAAAATTGCATTGCTGGATTATTTGAAACAACACTTTAGAAAGTAAAAAAGGACATCATCGATGAACGAAAACAAAGAAGCCTTTTACTCTTATTTAGATGATTTTGATCTCGTGACGATCATTGTTCCATATGATGATTATCAGTCGAGTGATGAGTATCATTTGAAAGGGAACGATGAGGTGATCGACCTCAAGATTCTTGAACAAACCCATCTCAGAAACGAGATGAAACTGGTTTGTTCTTTTGATGCATATATCTTGCTCAACTTACCTTATCTTGTCGAAAACAATCGGAAGGAGCAATCATCGCTTCGAACCGGAAAAATCGTACGCTCGGAGCTGTTTGACAACATCTATTATTATAAAAAGACGGATTTAGGAGTCAATTACCAAAAAACATCCTGTAAGTTTAAACTTTGGTCTCCTGTTGCCAAACAAGTCCGTCTGGAACTATTATCACCGGAGAAAAATAGCGAATTTCACTTGCTGGATTATCAATCATCGGGTATTTGGCGATTGGTTCTCGAGGGAAATTATGTGGGGTATCGATACCGATATCACGTGCAAGTCAATGGCAAAGAATCAGTTTTGACCGACCCCTATGGGATCGCGTCCGATACGAATTCCCAATACAATTATATCGTCGATAAAGCGCAATTCGAACCAATCAATGCGGACATTGATTTTTCGGGGAATCCGTTGGATGCCGTTGTTTTGGAATTGAGTGTTCGGGACTTTTCGATGGATCCAGAGATGAATTTTCGCTATCCGGGGAAATTCCTCGGTCTGATCGAACCAGGGATAAAGACGCCTCTTGGACAGCCGGCAGGATTCGATTATTTGAAAAGCCTCGGGATCACACACGTGCAATTAATGCCGGTGCTCGATTTTGCCGGTGTGGATGAAAAAAATCCGAGAAGCGATTATAATTGGGGCTATAATCCCTTGCAGTATTTTGTTTTGGAAGGCGGATATGCCACCGATCCAGAAGATTCCATTCTCCGGATCAACGAATTTCGAAAGGTGATCAACGCTTTTCACCAAGCGAATATCGGTGTTATCTTGGATGTGGTTTTCAACCATGTCCATGATCGGGAGTCGTTTCCAATGGAACGCTTGGTGCCAGGGTACGCGTTTCGAGTAGATCGAGAAGGGATCCACACAGCGCTTTCCGGATGTAAGAACGACTTGGCTACCGAGCGGAAAATGGTTCGGAAGCTGATCATCGACGCCTTGATTTACTGGGCGACGGAGTTTCACATCGATGGTTTTCGCTTTGATTTGATGGGACTCATCGATTTTGAAACGATGAATGAGGTCCGTCAAGAGTTAGAAGCTGTAAATCCCAAGATTCTCGTGTATGGCGAAGGCTGGAAAATGCATTCGGGAAACGAGTTGGATCGAATGGCGCATCTTGAGAACAAGAAAGTGCTCCACACGATCGGGTTCTTCAATGATCGTTTTCGTGACGGAATCAAAGGCAGCACGTTTCACGCCTTGGAAAAAGGGTTTGCGACGGGCGACCCCTTTCACGCAAAAGACGTGGCACACTGGGTGGAAGGCAGTGCAAGGCAACGATGGCTCTTCAAATATACAAGCCAATCCGTCAATTACGTCGAATGCCATGACAATCTGACTTTCATGGCCAAAGCGTTGCTGATCCAAAACGATCCCATTTTAGCTAGAAAGCAAGCGCGCTTGGCGTTGGCGATGACCGTTTTAAGCCAGGGGTTGCCCTTCATTCATCTTGGACAAGAATTTTATCGGGTAAAGGATTTCTGTGAAAACTCCTTCAAGGCCGGTGATGACATCAACCAAATTCACTGGCGTGAACTGGATCTAGCCATCCAAGAAGTGGAAGAATTAAGAACTTGGATCCGCTTGAGACGCCGACTGCCAAAGCTCAAATCCCATTCCGATTTGGTCGCTTCTTCCAAGGTTGAGATCACTCCTCAAAGCACGGTGTTGATCCGTCTTGACCAAAAGGAGCACTTCCTGATCCTTTTCAAACCCTTGACGCAACTAGAAGAGATCGTTATTCCCAAAGAGTACCACTTGCTTTATACCTCGATTTCGGCAATCACCATCAAAAAATCAGGCACCTGTCATCTCAATGATATTGGCGTTTGCCTGTTCCAAGGAAAGGACAAACCAAATGATGAATTTTGAAGTGGGACAACGTTACGTATTTTATGGAAAAGTCGAACAGATCAATACCTCGACCTATGACACCTATGCGGTCAATGTTTGTTCGGAAGCCGGGGAGAACTTGGTCGTCCGGATTCAAAATGATGAGTCGATATCTTTGAACAAGATCTATTATTTCGACACCGAAGCGATCGAATTCAAAGAAAAGATCCACCTGTTGGCACATCAAGTGACGATCATTGGGGAAATGGGGCTTGAGGACGACGACAAAGAGCGCTTGATGCGGGCTTTTTATCGGTATGCCCCGATCAATCTATCTAAAGTGAGAAAAGGGATCGAAGCGAAACTCGCAACCATCACTTCCCCCGTGATCAAACAAGTGACGGAACAGATTTATAATCGACTCAAAGATGATTTTTATCTCTATCCGGCCGCGACCAAATTCCATCACGCCTATATTTCCGGACTTGCCTATCATACATATTCGATGATGCAATTGTCAGAGGGGTTTCAAAAGGTATATCCGTTTTTATCCAACGACTTATTGATCGCAGGGATTTTCTTGCATGATGTGGCCAAAATTCAGGAATTTGATTCGTTTGAGGGAAGTGAATACACAATCGCCGGACGGTTGATCGGTCATATTACGATGGGGACTAATCTGATTCACGAAACGGCAGTCGCACTTCAGGTCGACAAGACAGAAGAAGTGATGCTTTTGGAACACATCTTGATCAGCCACCATTATTATGGTAATTATGGATCACCGAAAAAGCCGAATGTGGCAGAAGCGCTCGTCATCCACTTTCTCGATAACATCGATTCAAAGGTTTGTGTTCTTGGTGAAGAACTAAACCTGATCAAAGTCGGCGATTTAACCCAGTCGATTGGGGTGTTGGATCGGGAGAGATACTATAAACACAAATTGACACGTGAATAAAAAAGAGGGGTTGCCAAGCGTTTGGCAACCCCTTTTATTTGAACTGAATGTTATTCTTGATCTTCTGTTTCGTATTTCTCGTACATTGTTTGATAATAAGCGTTTTTCGTATTTGTGAATAACTGTAGAAGTTCCGCTTCCGTTCTTGTGACATAATCGTTATCTGGGAACTGGCCATTCAGTAAGCGATCGGCATGATAGATATTGAGCGTGCCCATCGTGTAGACTTCCGCTACGATATCCTCGCTAAATACGGCAAGTTTGTTCCGCAATGTCGCGGGAATTTTGGGAACGACGATATTGTATTTTTCTTCGGCATCCACGGCTGTCAGATCATAGAGTTGATCCAAGAAATAGTAGCGGGCATAGAGTCGAATTTGCTCGATTGTGGGGATGTCACTGGTGTTTTCCACGCCGTCGGAAAATTCCGGATTCAGTGGATCGGTTTCCGAAAATTGCGCCGAAGGACGGGCAAAATCGGTGGGTTTCGTCACTTGAATGATGTGATTTCCATTGACGGTGTCGACGAGGCTGGAAACGAGTTCTTCTTTGTCAAGGTTTTGTGGCAGATTATATTCCGTATAGAGATCGATCAACGCGTTGACAAATTCAGGAACATAAGAATCTTTAACACCGTATTCACCACTGTAATGGAGAGCGTGCGTCGTGTTTTCATCCGAGGAATCTTTGATGTTAAGATCTTGCGTCAATAACATAAAGCCATTCTTTTTATACGCGCCCCAAGTCTCATCATCATAGGCGGCGGAGCGGTATGTGGAGACGAGAGAATTGAAACTGTTATCTTCATCGGCGAGATAATCGTTGATTTCCTGATAGAAGGCGGCTTTCAAGGTCTCATAGGCATCGAGTTTGTTGTCATCTTCCAAAGAATCAAGATAGTCATAATAATCATCGGGGGCACCGTCTTCGTCAAAATCGACCAAGATCAACAAGTGTACAACGTTTAAACTGAAGTAGTTCGTGTAATTTTCAACGATTGACGGATATACCAGTTCGAGCAAATCAAAGGTGTCCATCGAATCATCGATCATGAACGATTGGAGATTCGATGTGACCGCATCGCGTATCAAGTCACTCTCCGATTTGGCTCCATTATGTTCGAAATAAATATATTCAAGGAAAGAGTCGTAAGGGAAGGTGCCATACATCGGATTTTGTTGATAGACGCTTTGGAGATATCCGTAATAGTCTTTGATAGAATCAACGTAGGTCAAGAGATCGGACATCCGTTGGCTCTTGTTCTTATAAAAATCCATTTGCGTGCCGAAGGAATCGGTATAATACGTGGTCGCATAGAGGAGTTCTTTGTGGAGCGAGGCGAACATAAGATAAAGAGCGGAATTCTTGGAAGTCGCATATTCGAACAAATCATCCGCTGTGATGTCGATCGGGGTGGTGAGTCCGGGTTTTCCCGACAAAGTCGCGACGACTTCTTTATCGCCTTTGGTTTCGGCGTCGTAATCACTGAATGATTTTTTATAGGTGCGTGCCAACCAATGATCTAAGATCTTGAAACCGTATTCTTCCCGGAATTTAAACAAGTATTTAGACAGATTGGTTGTGCCGGTTGAACCTTGTAACATCGAATCCGCAAGTTTTTCCGAGAGCGTGTTATAGAGGGTATCGTCATTCAACATCGTTTTAAACGAAATTTCTTCATCGTCAGGGACATCCACTTCGACGGTATCGCCATTTGCCAAGCAATTCACGGTGATTTTACCGCTACGAATGTACCCACTCAGATTGATTCGATATGTGAGGTCCAGCTCGGTATCGACTTGGGGAGCGTTGAAGACGCCAGTTCCGGTCAATACCGTTGAGTTGCTGGACGTCCAGGCGATCGAGGAGTTGTACCAACCCTTGGTCATCAAGGTGATGTTGCCGCCAATGGTGGTAGGAATCACGATTTGAGACACAATGTTGTCAAGCATTTGTGTATGTGCAGCGAACTTCTCGGGCTGAGTCAATTTGAAGACAAGATAATGAGCGGTATCGTTTTGTCCGGGATAGCTTTTGGGAGTCGGAGAATAGCACTCCAGTGAATCGTCTGTCAGATCTAAAGTGCGGAACATATACGTGGCCAAGCCGGAACTTGAAGCTTTGACGTCGTCATAGTTAAAACTCAGATAATCATCGTCAAGCGCTGCCAATTCGGCAATGGTTGCCGCGGTGGGTAAAGCGGGACGATATAGACCATACACTTCATTGTACATATCAATGAAGTCCGTCAGGATTTCCTGATCGGTCAATTCGGACGAGTTGAACAATGATACGCGAGAAATCTTTTCGATGGGGGTGTAGACTTTGTTGACATAAAGGGTGGTAGTTGAGGTAATGTCGGTATCGTGATCATCATAGATTTTTCCGTTTTTATCAACCGTATACACGACTTGATCGTTTTCGTTCAGCACGCGTGCGCGTTCATCTTCATCAAAAGGATCGGTTTTGGTTACGGTATAGTAGGTCGTATGTAATTCTTTATAGGTTTCGGCAGCGGTCTTGGAGGTGAGGATTTTATCACTTTCGATCACGACTTCCAAGTCTTCATCCAACAGATTGCCGGTTGCGCCGTCGAGTGTGTATTCAACGTCATCCTCATCAGTATAGAGGTTGCCTGTGCCGCTGGAGTATAAAATGTTGTCATTTAGATCAAGGATATTTTGATTATCATCGAAATAATAGGTTTGAATGGTCTGATAAGCTTCTACCAGATCGTTATCCGGATCGAGCAAAGATTCCATCTTGAAGTTATAGCCGTTGTATCGACGAAGGCTAGAGACGCCGTATGTGAGAAGCTTCCGCTCGCGAAGGGCTTCCGCAGCATCGGATGAACTCATATAGCGAATCCGAAGCGCGCGAATATCGTCCCAGGTGTTGGTCAGAAATTCGGTCGCTGTTTTTAGATCGGTAATATCACCGCTGTCAAGAATCATCTGACGGGCTGTTTTTTCGCGAGCAAGAGCCAACATGGCGTATTCGGATTCGATGCCGTGATATCCAGAGAGGATCATATTGGTCTCATATTCCGCTTCCAGTTCGACTTTTTTCTCAGGCGTCAATTCGGCAATTTCCGTATCATCGGAAGTGCCATAGGTCATGAGTTTGATCCTCTCGGCGATTTCGTCGTCAGTAATCGAAGAAAAAGTATCTTCAAGCAACGTCTTGTCCACCAACAAAAGCAGTTGCTGGAGACCGTCTTTGGACTTGAAGTTTTCATATAATTCTTCATTGGTAATACTATAAAGAACGTTGTCACTGTCATCGACTCGTTCATAAAAAATACCGTTCGGGTCGCTTAAAACCGGGTATTTGGTATTCCCGGTCGAGAAAGCGATGACGACAGCGGCGATAACAACGGTGATGACAACGGAAAAAACAATGATAAATTTTTTGGCTAAAGGACTATTCATAATGTTCCACTCCTTAACAAATTCGCATTACTTATGATACCATTTATTCATTTGAAAAACAACTAAAATATTGTGAGAAATGCATGATGGGAAAGTCGGCATTGTTTGGTTTTAAGCAAAAACAAAGAAAATCCGCCATAGTTTATTGACAAAGTGACCGCAAGGATATATAATTACTCCGTAAATAGCAAAACTAGCGAAAGTTAGTGACGCAAAGCTATAGGGCCTTCGATATGATGGTAGCCAGTTGCCGTTGTC
>JAAYZB010000088.1 GCA_012515085.1 Acholeplasmataceae bacterium | reverse complement strand
CAGATATATAGGTGGCGAGCATGGACAAGTGGACTTTTAATTTACAAAAAGGAATCGCAGTCTCATTAACGGGTATTATTTTTGTCCCCGGGTTTTTTCGTTTTGATTTATCTTCGAAATATAATGCTCTGTTTCCTGCAGAAATTTTGGCTACCATATTGATATTTGCTATTTTTATAGCCGTATCAATATGGATTCGTTCTCATCATTTTTTTGGAAATAAAGACAAACTTCTTTCAGATGAGGCAATTGACAATAAATATATTTTCCATTTGACAACTGAAAATCATATAATACGCTATCCCGGACTCATGTTGGCGACGATAAAAAACAAGGATTATTCTTATCCGGAGGCAACACGAGGAAAGAAAGCTTATACGGATGATTGTGGGATCATCGATCAAAATGAGTTGTTAATGAACATCGACGAGAATGGTAACATTCAGTTTGTAACTGAAGAGACTGCATTGGCATATGGCAAGGAAACACATGATTTCGTAGGCAAAAACATTACGGATCTCAAAAACTTGCTTGGAATAGACACCAGTATCTGGTATGATCGGCTCTCGCGAGACTATCATGTACAAAGTGCAGTAGAAGTACAAGTGGAAGGCAAAAAGAAATGGATATTTTGGAATTTTGAAGCCATTACTAACCATGATCATATGATCGATTTGATTGTGGCTTCGGGACAAGAAATAACAAAACTGGTCAATCCTTCAGGAAGCGAGGATATGATTCGGCTAATCGATTATCAAACTAGTCTTCTGAATCAACAAGGAATGTTTGAAAAGATTGCCAATCTGGATGAGGTTCATCAAGCGGTATCGTTTTACATTTATTTAAGCAATTTAGCGGAAATCAATGATTATTATGGACATTCCGTTGGTGATGAAATTATTCTCAGGATTTCCAACGAATTGCTAAACTATCAAAACGAGGATTGTTTTGCTGCAAGATTTTCTAGTGGTAAGTTTGTGGGATTTTGTATTAATCAATACGCGACTGATTTGGCAATTGACTTTTATTTGCGTAAGCTCAATCACTATATTACCGCCCCGCACAATATTGACAAATCGTCCATTCATTTGGATATCCGCGTGGGATACGCCCGTTATCCCGAGGATACGGAACAATTGGAAAAGTTGATTTCTCTTTCTTCAATGGCAATGCAAACAAGTTCGCAAGACCCACAATCACGTATTGTTCGCTATGAAAAATACATGTTGGAAACCTTGGACCGAAATATACAGATATCGACAAAGTTGAAAATGGCGCTCGATCAAAACTTGATAGAAGTCCATTTTCAAAAAGCATTGAATGTGACTAATAAGAAGGTTGTATATCTAGAAGAATTGGCAAGATGGAAAGACCCTGAGCTTGGATATGTTTCGCCCATACAACTATTCAAAATTGCCAAAGACTACAATCAACTGGATCGGCTTGAACGCTATCTTGTGGACAAAGCAATGGTCGCTTTTCATTCAATTAAGAAAATGCCAGAATACAGCCAAGCGAAATTGGCTATCAATATCGCACCGACAACCTTATTGGATCCGCTTTTTATCGAGCATATGAATGCCTGTGCTAAAAAGCACCAGATTCACGTAAATGAAATTTGCATCGAGATATCTGAAGGGACATTTGTCGCCAAACTGGAATCATGTATCAATCGCATAAAAGAATATAAAAAGCAAGGGTATCTGATCGCAATCGATGACTTTGGAAAAGATTATTCTTCCTTGGCTATTCTCGAAAGTATTGAATTCGATCTGATAAAGATCGATAAGTTATTCATAGATAAAATCTCCGATGAGAAAATAAAAGAAATAGTACGTATGATCCGTAAAATAACCGATTTATCGGAAAGGGATATAATTGCAGAAGGAGTGGAAACCGAAGAGCAATCCCTAATCCTCTTAGATCTGGGATGCTATTTGCAGCAAGGGTATTATTTCCATCGCCCAGAAAAAATGACTTGACATCTCTTTTTTCCTATTGGTTGCCCCCTCAGGCAAGCCAACCAAAAAATATCACATTCCCGGTGTGATATTTTTTATTTCTATAATTGTCACAATGACGAATGAAAAAACTGGATTTTTACGTTGTTTCGTTGTATATTGTTATTGGTATATAAAGCAGGTGTAGTTTAATGGTAAAACTATAGCTTCCCAAGCTATCGATGGGGGTTCGATTCCCCTCGCTTGCTCCAAAAGAAATAAAACTGTCCTATTTGGCGACAGTTTTTTATTTTGCAATTGCTTGGAAGCGTTGACATTTCATTCATTATTATATTATAATATAAATATAGACGATGTACGATATAATAGACAACAAACATGATGGTTAATCTGCTAAACAAGATCTTTCTGAATTCCTTTTTCTTGCAATTCTGCTTGACTGTCATTCGACCGGACGAGAATAAGAGCGACCTATTTTCTCTTCTTTTTTTGTGTGTAATAATCGATGATTCTTTTATGAAATGAGGGTTACCTTCATGAAAAAGGGCTTGCTTTTCTCTTTGATATTCATCCTATTTATGTTTTTTATAGGATGTGATTCATCAACGACTTCTTTTAATAGCTCCATACCGACGATCTCTTCTGAAGACGTGACTTTCTCTTTTTCGTGGTGGGGAACGACTGATAGAAATGTCGCCACTTATCAGGCAATCGAGTTGTTTGAAAGCAAATATCCCCAGTATAAGATATCCGGTGACCAGTCAACGTGGGATGGGTACCAGACGACGCTTTACAACCGACTTGAACGCAACCGCGAAGCGGATATCTTTCAAGTCAATTATAACTGGCTCTATTCGATGTATGGTGAATACTATTTCCTGGATCTTAGTGAACTAGGGATTGATTTTTCACATTATCCCGAAATGGAACACGACCCCTTGACGATCAATGGAAAAATCCTTGGACTTTCGCTATCGGAGACCGGATATATCTTTTATATGAACAAAGCGGTCTATGAAGAAGCAGGAATCACCGAGATGCCCACGACTTGGGACGAACTGATTCAGGCGGGACAGACAATCGGAGGGGCATCAGGCGGAAGCAAATATGCAATTGGGAGGCTTGATGCCCAACAGGTATCGATCTTGATGTTCAGTTATCTGTCACAAAAATACGGAAAGAACTTGATCAGCTCCAACAACAAGCTTAATTTTTCTCGCGAAGAACTAGAAGAAGGATTTGCATTCATCAATACACTTCGAAGCAATAATGTGCTGATTCCAAACAATACCAATGATACACATACCAACGGGCCCACCAACCCAAACTGGGTTATCTATCAGAACTATGGAGGCATCCTCCAATGGAATACCGCGGTCAGCGAATATGAAAACGAACTTCCCGACACCTCGAATCTGGTTACTCTTGGTATGTTCCAGCAAAACGAAGGAGAAGAACTCGGGATGTATAAAAAAGTATCGATGGCACTCGCTGTTTCTAAAAGGGTTGAAAACGATCCGGCGAAACAACAAGCGATTAAAACCTTCATCGAGTTCATCACCACCGATCCCGAAGCAATCAGGATTCTCGGTGTCGATCGAGGCGTACCCTCGCATGACACCGCCTATAATACCTTGTTAAATTCGACCACGACCGACTTCACGTCTACTCGGGAATGGGAAGGCCATGTGATCGTCCAGACATTGTTTAACAATCAACTCGAAGAAGATATCAATCTTTATATTCATCCTTATTATGAACACGATGTTTTCAGGCGCATCTATGAGATGCCGATCGAAAAATTCCTTTTTAATCAGGATACTGCCGCTCAGGCGATCAATGAAATTATCAATAAATTCGACTCGACCCTGGCACAGGTAATGGGGGGTTAGCCATGGTCGGAGAGAAGAAATGGCTTCCATATGTGCTTTTGATTCCTTGGGGACTCGGATTCATCATCTTTAAATTTTATCCGTTTTTGAATTCCTTTTATCTCAGTATGTTCAAGAAGACTTCTCCATTCACGAGTGAATTTGTCTGGTTTCAAAATTATGCTCGCCTTTTCAATATGGACGACTACTATGGCGAACAGTTTCTGAATTCTCTTAAAGCGACGGCAATCTACGTCGTCTT